>CAMLFI010000116.1 GCA_946479225.1 uncultured Mucilaginibacter sp.
CGTCCCCATTCGTAACAGGGGCACTATCTTTTTTACACCCGGTCATCAATACACCAGCTATTAGCAGTAAACAAAATATCTTCTTCATAAGTAAGCCGGGTTTAGTACTGTATAAAACAGAAGGGAGCATTACACTCCCTTCTGCCTGTTTATTGATAAAAAGGGTTTTGCGCTAATTGCCCGGCCGATGCCTGGATCTCGGTTCTTGGTATTGGCAACCAGTAGTGCTTTGTTGAAAACGAACGGCCATCCAGCGCTACTTTTGGCGTATAAATAAAACTACCATCAGCAGCCTTGGTAATTATAACGCCGCCAGCGGGTTTGTTATCCGTAACGTCGGCGATCTTCCAGCGGCGCACATCATAAAAACGATGCTCTTCAAACGCCAGCTCCACGCGGCGCTCGTAACGTATAGCATCACGCATTTGTGCCTGTGACATACCGGCCGCCAAATTTGGCATGTTGATGCCGGGGCGCGAGCGAATAAGGTTGATTGCTGCACGTGCGCTTAAGGTAGACCCGGTCGGAACCGCATCCGGCCCATAAGCCTCGTTAGCAGCCTCAGCAAAGTTTAACAGTATCTCTGCATAGCGGAAGTATATCCATGGATGAAAGCCGGCGTTACCCCACGGATTCTCAAGCGGATATGCATCATCCATGTATTTGCGAAGGTAATACCCTGTTTTAGTTGTATTCCAGTTGCTATTGCCGTCTTTGCTATCTTTTCCGCCAGGTATAAAGGTTTCAACATTACGTCCTCTATATGGCGAGCCGTTGTGTAATACAGTAGCATCAAACCTTGGGTCGCGGTGGTCATACGGATGAGTTGGATCGTATCCGGAAGTAGGATCTGTTATTGGTTTACCATTATCCATCTGATAATCATCAACCAGATTTTGGAGTGGTGTGTTACCGGCCCATCCGCCGTAACCATTTGGCCCATTTGCAATTTCCATATGGGTATGGTTATCATTTTTAGTATAAAGGCGCTCAAAAATAACCTCGTTCGTTTCGTTAACCAAAAACATGTTGTTATATCCACCGCTATAAATGCCATATTTATTAAGGCTTATTACGGCCTGTGCAGCAGTTACAGCGTCGGCCCAGGTACCTGCGCCATCATATAACGGACTGGCAGCATAAAGTGCCAAACGAGATTTTAATGCGAGTGCTGCGCCTTTTGTAGCGCGGCCCAATTGCCATGTCTGGTCGTTATTTCGTGGCAATTTTGCAGCAGCTTCATCTAATTGAGCAATTGCATAAGCAATGCTTTCTTTAATTGTTGCACGCTTAAATAATGCCGGATCCTGAAGGTTATCGCTCAGCTCATAAACTTTATCGCCCAGCAACACAGCGCCACCATAATTACGGATAACATCCTGGTACCTAAAAGCCCTTATGAATTTCAATTCGCCTTCTATACGTGCTTTGTGGCCCGCGCTCATGGTTATCTTAGGCAACACGCTCAGTGCATAATTACACTCGCGGATACCGCGGTAGCTGCGCGCCCATAATACACCGGCTCCACCCAAATTTTCGGGAGCAAGCTGGCCGCGCTGTACCAGCCAGGTATCATCATCGTTGTTGTAGATAGACTCATCACTTAGCGAGCTCCACATGCTGTACTCAAAACCTCTCCCAAAACCGGGCACGGTACCGTCGCCTTCTTTGTTTTGTAATTGCGTGCCCAAATACCTGTTAGTTACGTAAGCTTCAAATACCGAAGTATCTGCTTCTACCGCAGCGGTAGATATTCTATCTGTTGGCTTTACCGCCAGGAAATCTTTTTTACATCCGACTATTGCTAATGTCGTTACTGAAAAAAGGTAAAATGCTATTTTATAATTTTTTCTCATGACTGTTAAATTAAAATTTCACGTTTGCGCCTATGTTGATTATGCGTTGCTGCGGATAAAACTGACCGCTGCCGCTGGTGCCCTCGGGGTCATAATCTTTAACTTTTGTTATCGTAAAAAGGTTAAATGCACTTGCATAAACACGCAAGCCTGCTATTTTCATTTTAGATAAAACGCTTGACCCAAAGTTGTATCCTAACTGTACGTTCTTCAACCTCAGGAAAGAAGCGTTATTAAGCCAGAAAGTGTTGTTGTACTGGCCGCCGCTTATTGCGCTGGACGCGCGCTCTGTTACCCGCGGATAAGTGCCGTTGGGGTTGCTTGCGCTAAACCTGTTATCGGCCCAGCTGCTGTAAAAGTTACCAATGGTACCCGTCTCAGGTAATACGTATTGGCTGACTTTAGACTGGCCTGCAAACAGCATGGAAAGATCAAAGTTTTTGTATGCCGCGTTTAAGTTAAAGCCATATGTCATCAATGGGATGTTGCCATACTTGGTACGCTCGCGGTCGTCCGCAGTGATCTTACCATCGTGATTAAAATCCTCGTATTTCAGGTCGCCAACTTTGGCACCCGGAACGTGCGGATACGCAGCTAATTCTGCTGCCGTACGGAAGATGCCTATGCTGTTATACAAAAGATAGGTTCCTAACGGATGGCCCGTTTGGCTTTGATAATCTAAAGCACCCTTTGCTTCGTCTATAAAGATAATCTTGCTTTTTGCGTAAGTGATGTTACCGGAAACCCCCCAGGTAAAATCAGAGCCATTATTACTATTGTATCCCAGTGTGGCTTCAAAGCCTGTGCTGTTTACTTTACCAATGTTTTCAGATGGTACAAGTGGATCGCCGTTATATGGATTTACGATGCCCGAGGTGGCAGGTAAAGATGCATTACGGTTAGCCAAAATGCCTGAGCGTTTTTGTTGGAAGTAAATAGCCTCAAGTGTAAAGTTTCTAAGGAATGTTGCATTGATACCAATATCAAGCTTGCGGGCAACTTCCCAGGTAATATTGGGGTTGGCCAGTTTTACAAGGTTGATGTTTGGCTGAATAATAGCTGCACCTGCATTAGCATCATACGCTACAAAGCCGTTACCAACAATTACGTAGTTGTTAAAGTATTGAAAACCGTTTACGGCATCGTTACCTAATGAACCATATGATGCTCTTAACTTCAAATCGTCAATAAATTTCACGTTGTCTTTAAACCAGGTTTCTTTAGATATACGGTAACCAACGGAAGCAGATGGGAAGTAACCCCATTGTTTTCCTTCAGGGAAGATCGAGCTTCCGTCTGCCCTTAACTGACCTTCAAACAAATACTTTTCATCGTAGTTGTAAGCAACCCTGCTGATGATACTGCGACGGTTATAGTTTGCGCTGTAGCCCGAATTGAGGTAATCTGTTGCAGCGCTACCGCCCTGTGAAAGCTCGGGCAGTTGCGATGACAGGTAGTTAAACCGCGTTGCATCAAAATAATCAGTATGACTTCTGCTTTGCTCGTAACCAACAAACGCGCTAATATCATGCGCTCCAAAGCGGCGTGCATAGTTCAGTTTAATGTTTGAGGTGATAAGCGACTGGTTGTTTTGAGATTCGAACAAAGTTGCTTTTTGGTTATTGCCCCCTACCACTGTAGTTGAGTAGGTATTTGCTGCCTGGTTGTAAGTGTACAGGTTATAAGGCGTATTGAAGTTTTTGCTAAAGTTGAACGATTTATCAACAGAGAAGAAACCATCCAGCGAAAGCCCCTTTACCGGTAAGAGATAGCTGCCCCTTAAAATTGCATTTAAAGTTTGTGAGGGGTTATTTGCTGTTCCGCCAATATCTGTTACCTGTACCGCAGGGTTGTTATCTTCAATACCGCGTGTTGGATATCCGTTTGGATAGAACGCGGCAACGGTTGGTTTTGAGCGATAGATAGCCCTAAAGATACCACCTGCACCTACCATTGGAAATTTACGCTGCTCTTGGCGGCCTGATAAAGACAAGCCCACTTTTAACTTGCTGGTGATGTTTGCATCAATGTTGGAACGGAAATTATACTGATTGTATTTGGTAGCGCCATTTTTATAGATGCCGTCCTGGTACAGTGTACCCAACGACACAAAATATTTCACGTCATCGCTGCCACCTGTTATTGATAAGCTATGCTGATTTTGCAAAGCCTGCGATTTTAAAGTTGTTTTCAACCAATCGGTGTTAGGAAAGTTTACCGGGTCAGACCCGTCTCTGAATTTTTGGATCTGGGCTTCTGAATAGGTCTGATTAGCGCCGCCGCCGCTGTTGGCATCAAGGGCAACCTCGTTCATAAGCTGCGCATAAGTTGCTGCATCGGCCATTTTAGGCAAACGGGTTGGCGAACTAAAGCCCTGGTTAAATGAATAGTTGATAGTTGGTTTACCCGTTTTACCTCTTTTAGTGGTAACCAATATAACGCCGTTAGCCGCACGGTTACCGTAAATAGCTGCTGATGCATCTTTTAGTACAGATACACTCTCGATATCATTAGCATCAAGGCGTTCTAAACCGCCTATCTGCCCGGGGATACCATCTACAACTACCAATACGTTATTGCTGCCGGTTGTTGCCAAACCTCTTATCAATATGCCGGAGCCATCGTAACCCGGCTCGCCACTGCGGTTATTTACAATTATACCAGAAAAACGACCGGCGAAGGAGTTGGAAAGATTGGGTTGAGGACTTTTCACCAAGTCGCCACCCTTAACCACCGATATTGAGCCTGTAAGGGTTGCTTTTTTCTGTGTGCCGTAACCCACAACAACAACCTCGCTCAGGTTTTTTGATTCCGGCGTAAGCGATACATTGATAACCGTTTGGCCACCTACGGCAACCTCCCTATCTATGTAGCCTATATACCTGAATACCAGGACAGCATTGCCGTCGGTCGCATTGATCTGGTACCTTCCTGCTGCATCTGTAGTTACGCCGGTGGACGTACCTTTTATCAGTACACTTACGCCCGTTAAAGCCTCGCCTTTTTCATCGGTAACCTTACCTGTAATTGCTAAATCGCTTTTATACAACGAGGCTTTGCTGACAGTAACAGCCGAAACCGGCATCACCCCCGTTGTTAAACCTGCAATCACCATACCGGTAAATAAAAGTAAGCGGCCGGGAAATTTTTTCCTGTGCGGAGAACGCGTCATTTGTAATTCTGATTTCATATAATTCTTTAATTGATTTATGATTCGTATCCAACCGATCACATTCTTGCAGCAAAAAGAATCAGTTAAAACTGTAAGTAAATCCGGATTTACTTAGCTTTTAATTCTTAGCCTCTGAAATGATAATTGGTTATTTACTTATTAATTGGTAGTGCTAAATTGGTGTAATTTGGCATACTGCTGTGAGGGGTAAACTCTGCAATCAAACGGGGGTATTTCAGCAAAAAGGGCTCATAATCGAAATTATGAGCCCTTTTTAAATACAATCACCATTTAATTTAATTTTCTTTTATCATGTGTCGGTTTATGTTTTGATCTTTATGAAACGAATTACGATACTTTTTAATATACTCAGAAGGGTTTAGTCCAAACAATTTACTAAACTGTTCCCTAAAATATTTTAAATCATTTAAACCCACTTTAGCGGCTGTTTCAGAAACGGTGCTGTCGGTGCTCAGAAATATTTCGGCGGCTTTTCTTAAACGAATGAAACGGATAAAGCCATTCGCTGACTGGCCAGAAATTGATTTGATCCTTCGGTAAAGGTTTGAGTGGCTCATTCCTATTTCGTTTGACAGTGTTTTAATATTAAACTCCGGATCGGTTAGATGTCGTTCAACAATATCGAGGCACTTTTGTAAAAAATCTTTATATTCATTTGAAATTTTAAGTGTGTTTGCTTTTAAGGTGATCTCGTTAAAAAAGTATCGCTGCAGGTTGTTCCTTGTTTTAAGAATACCTTTTACGCGAGCTATCAGCATTTCATTTTCAAATGGCTTACTGATGTAATCATCCGCCCCACCTTCTATTCCTTTCAACTTGATCTCGGACGCCGTGATCGCGGTAAGCAGTATAACCGGGATATGATTCAACTCAGGATCTTCTTTTATATGGGCGCAGAGTTCTATCCCGCTCATGCCGGGCATCATTACATCGCTGATAACGATATCGGGCATAACATCCGAAACCATTTTTAGGCCCGACTCTCCATCATAGGCTTCATATACCATATAGTCGGCTATAAAAAGCTCCCTGATATACCCACATATCTCTTTATTATCCTCAATAATGAGCATGCATTTGTGATCGGATGTTATTTCAATCTGAGCCTGATTAATATTATTATCAACCACCGGCAGCGCCCCATCACTTCCCTCTTCCATCAATTCGTTTAAGAACACAGACCGGGGCGGCGCATCGTCAATAATGGTTGCCGACTTTAAATGATCGCGCCCTTTAAGTAGTTCAAGATTAAATATTGTCCCTTCACCTACCTCACTTTCATAACTTATTTTGCCGCTATGCTGATCCACGTAGTTTTTAACCAGGAATAAGCCGATGCCCAATCCTCCTTTTGACAAGGTATTGTACTGATACTCCTGGTAATATCTTTGGTATAGCTTTTCGCCGGCTGTTTGTGTAATACCGCAGCCGGTATCCTTTATACTAATATTAATTTGATTTTCCGTTTGACTTACACTCATGGTTACGCGTCCGCCGGCATCGGTAAATTTAACCGCGTTTGATAACAGGTTGAACAGAACGATCTCGATCTTTTCGCGGTCGGCTACTAATTCTATATACTCATCGGTACACAAATAATCTAACTGAAGTTGTTTTGCTTTGGCCTGATGAGAGAAGCATAAAAAAACCTCTTTGCTTAAATCAACAATATTGATCCTTGCTAATTTCAATTCGTCCGCATCGGCGTCGGCTTTTCTGAATAATAACAACTGATCCACCAGGCTTAACAAACGTTTGGCATTACGATTAATAGTATTTAGATTTTGCTGATCCACATCGTTATTACCGGTATATAAAATTTCTTTGAGCGGATTAATGATCAGGGTTAAAGGCGTCCGGAACTCATGTGAAATATTTGTAAAAAAGGATAGTTTCTTTTCATGCAGCTCTTTCTCTTTTTCAGTTTCAATATGCGCCAGCTTTACTTCGTATTTAAGTTTAGCCTGTCTGTTATTATAAAAAATGTAGCCATAAACGGCGGCAACAAACAAAAAAGCATAAATGAGGTAAGCCCACCAGGAAAGGTACCATGGCGGTGTTATAATAACGGTAAGTGATTTTCCCTCATTGTTCCAAACACCATCGTTATTTGATGCTTTTACTTTGAATACGTATGTACCTGGGTTTAAATTGGTATAAGTAGCTTTACGCTGCTCACCGATATAGTTCCATTTTTTATCGAAGCCAACCAATTTATAGGCATAATTATTCTTCTCGGTATGGGTATAGTTAAGGGCGACAAATTCTATCGAAAAAACACTTTGGCTGTATTTTAAAACTATCTCTTTTGCATTTTGAATGGGTTCTTTAAGCGCACTGTTGGGGCCCGGAGTAATTGATCTGTTAAATACCTGCAAATCGGAAAAGTATAGCGGGGGAACAACTTTATTATAATTGATAGCC
>CAMLFI010000117.1 GCA_946479225.1 uncultured Mucilaginibacter sp.
ATATTACTTTGTGATCTCTCTCAACTAAGCCCATACTGTTCTCTTAATAATTTTACCACATGCTGATCTATCGGAAAAGTAACATTTTCCACATTCAGGTCACTTACTTTAACCCAGCGAAATGCCTGCAAAACTTCACCCTCCTCATCAAAATCAAATGGTATTTGCTTAATATTCAGATCAAGCGATGATACGTTTTTAACTATATAATATATACTTACTATTTGCGTGTCATTAAACGCCGATTTTAAAAAGAAATCGGTTGTATAAAAATGACTAAGCACTTCAATTTCGGCGTTGCACTCTTCCCTAAATTCACGCTTCAACCCGTCAATAGTTCCTTCGCCATACTCTAATCCCCCTCCCGGAAATTTAGAGAACATCATTCCGTATTCTTTCTCATCGCTAATCAGTATTTCATCATCAGCGTTAATAAGCAAACCATATACACGTATACTATGATGCATGCTATTCTTCAAAATGTTTTTTATTACGGATCACCCTGTTCAATGTCCACACAATTTCTTCGCGCTTTGCCTCAAACCGTATGGGGCAATTGGGCATGCTACAATAATGGCAACAATTTGGCAGGCAGGGATCGGTATGAATAAAAAGCTCGGTTTTTGTAACCTCGCTGTTTATCATTTTATCAACCAACGAAACCTCTTCATGTACCTTATTCAGATCAAAGTAGTTAGGTAAGGTTAGGTGGCAGTCAATATGCAATTCGTTGCCATATTGCTGAGCCCTAAAGTTGTGTATATCTATCCACTCAGGCCTGCGCTGGTCATTCAGTATTTTCAACACTCTATTTACAACATCAAAATCAGCCTCGTCCATTAAACCGCCCACAGATCTACGCACCAGTTTATAACCGGTAAATACGATGTATAGGCCTACCAGGATGGATAAAATGCTATCCAACAAAAGCACTCCCGTGAAATTTATCAGCAACAAACCAATAACCAGTCCTCCGCTGGTTATCATGTCGGTTATCAAATGCTTGCCATCAGCCTCAAGCGTGATTGATGCAAGAGCCTTGCCTTTGCTAACCATGTAATATCCCAGCGCTCCGTTTATCACACCGGTAATGCCAATTATGGCTGCGCCTGTTAGCAGATTGCTCACTGTATGCGGATAGAAAATCCCGTAAACGGCTTTTATTACTATTAATATTCCTGCCAATAAAATAAGCGAGCCTTCTACAAACACCGAAAAAAATTCAACTTTGCCGTGTCCATATGGATGATTTTCGTCGCGTGGCTGTGCAGAAAGATAAATACTAAAAAAAGCGAATGAGCTTGCTATTACATTTACTACGCTCTCCGCTGCATCAGTTAGTATAAAAGTTGATGATGTTAAAAGGTATGCACCAAACTTGGCCATCATCAGTATGGTACCTGTTACTAGCGAGATTAATATGATCCGTTTTTGTTGATGCAATGTTGAAGCGTTGAAAGGCCAAAAGTATCGAATATAGCTGAAAGCAGAAAAACTTTAAGGTGAAAGCTAAAAGACCAAAGCTGAAAGCCCTTATACGTTTAGCGTTGCTTTTCTACCTCAGCTTTTAGCTTTAGTCTTTCAGCTTTACGCTTATTTCCTATATTTGCGCCCGATAACCATCTAAAAAACAAAAATGAGTGCACTTAGTAACAGGATAAACAACCTGTCGGAATCAGCAACTATCAAAATGGCCAAAATGGGCCGTGAACTCGCCACAAAAGGCGTTGATGTGATCAATCTTAGCTTCGGAGAGCCGGATTTTAACACTCCACAGCATGTTAAGGATGCAGCCAAGAAGGCTATGGATGATAATTATACTTATTATACTCCCGTGTCTGGCTATCCTGAACTGCGTAAAGCGGTTGCTGCCAAACTGAAGAACGAGAATGGTTTGGATTATGATTTCAGCCAGATAGTTGTATCAACCGGTGCAAAGCAATCTATTGCTAATACCTTGTTATGTCTGGTTAACCCGGGCGACGAGGTGATCATTCCTACCCCTTATTGGGTATCCTATTCAGAATTGGTTAAGTTGGCCGAAGGTGTGAGCGTTTTTATCGATTCAACTGTTGAGACTGATTTTAAAATTACGCCTGAACAACTTGAAGCTGCTATCACTCCAAAAAGTAAATTGTTTATGTTTTCATCGCCGTGTAACCCTACCGGTAGTGTTTACACCAAAGAAGAATTAGCAGGTTTGGCTAAAGTGTTTGAAAAACATCCGAACATTTATATAATGGCCGATGAGATCTATGAGCATATTAATTTCACTGGCAAGCACGAGTCAATAGCTCAGTTTGATAGCATTAAGGATCGCGTTATTATTATAAACGGTTGGTCAAAAGCCTTTGCCATGACAGGCTGGCGCTTAGGCTACACAGCTTCAAATAAAGAGATTGCCGCTGCTATGGATAAATTGCAGGGCCAGGTTACCTCGGGAACTTCATCAATTACACAGCGTGCGGGTCTTGCAGCCTACGAAGGTGGACTTGAAACTGTATTAGAAATGCGCGAAGCATTCCAAAAACGCCGGGGCATTGTTTATGATATGCTAAGTTCTATTCCGGGCATTAAAGTAAATCTTCCGGGCGGAGCATTTTATTTCTTTCCGAATGTTACCTCATTCTTTGGTAAAAGCTATAATGGCAGAACAATTAATGACGCTGACGAATTAAGCATTTACCTTTTAGAAGAAGCCCACGTATCAACAGTAGGTGGTGATTCATTTGGTGATAAGAAATCTATACGAATATCCTATGCAGCTTCAGAAGAAAAACTGATAGATGCTATGAATCGCATTAAAGTTGCTTTAGGTAAATTACAATAACGCCCTACTGCATTAATATAATTCAAGCCTTCCCGGTATTCGGGAGGGCTTTTTTCATAATATAACCTTGTACCAAATGATGTTTTGCCATTTAGTCATATAACAAAATGTCGTTTTGTGTCATTTTCTTCCCCAAAAACTGACTTATTCGTCAGTTTTGTAAAATAGTCGTTGTCAATATTTGTCGGGTTGAATTCTAAGCATTATTTTTAAAATGTTAATTACTTAAACCTTATCACAAATTATTGATAAAAAATCGTTCCGGACTTCGGAGCGATTTTTTTTTGCTATTGTTTTGCATAAAACGTTTGTTCTACAAAATGATATTCGTTTCGGACATCCAGGCCCCAAGCCGGGCGCGGTAAAGCATTATAGACACTTTCAAGAGCCATATCGGTTTCCGTTAAATTTTGTATCGTTTTTGTTTCACTTCCTCCACCATTAGGTTTAAGTAGCATATTGGAGCCATTGATAGTGTATTTTAAAAACGAAGTTGTATCAGCCTTTAATATACCGTTTTGCTTATACGCTTTACCAGTAACAAAAGCGTTTCCGTCAGTATTATACATTTCATACCACCAGTTAACATTGCCGGTAGCACCATAGTTTATAATAGTATCTTTCAGTAGTGTATTATTGTCCAGGCTGTATATTAATGTATGCTGTTGGTTGGCCACCCACTTTCCAACTATTAAAGCGGCGTTTCTGGACGAAATTTTCACCTCAGGTTGTTTTTTGCAGGCTGTTGTGGTTAAAACAATACAAATCGACGTTAATAAACAGCGAGTTTTTTTCATAGGAATGGACGAGGTATAGATGTTTAACAAAAATATAAAGATTTGTTTTAAAGTATTAGTTATCCATTATAATATTTTTGCCGTATGGAAGATGTTTTAGGACAGGCTATATACGATTACCATAACAAAACTCACATAGGTAAGCTTTGGATCTACAATAAATATGGTCCGCGCGAAGAGATGCCTGTTAAGGTTTATTTCAGAACCGAAGATGAAATGCCCGATCTGGAATGGCTGGCCATTGAGCGATGCAACGGTAAAGTGCTTGACATAGGTGCAGGTGCGGGAAGCCACGCGTTAATACTTCAACAACGCGAAGTTGACGTATCGGCTTTGGACATCTCACCCTTACTGGTAAGCGTTATGCACGATAGAAAAGTTGAAAAACTAGTACAGGCAAATATATTTGAATATAACCAGGCCGGGTTTGATACGTTATTATTATTGATGAACGGTATTGGCCTAGCCGGAACGGTAGAGAGGCTTAAGGCGCTGCTTTTACATCTTAAAAAATTGCTTAACCCTGGCGGTCAGATATTATTTGATTCGTCAGACGTTGTGTATTTGTTTAATGGCGACATACCGGCCAGCCACTACTATGGCGAAATAGCTTATCAGTATGCTTATAATAAAGTGAGATCAGAATGGTTCAACTGGCTTTATGTAGATGAACACACTATGGCATCGCTTGCGTCTGAATGCGGCTTTAATATGGAAGTTTTATTGGAAGATGAGTTTGGCCAATATTTGGCCAAGCTGACTGTAATTTAAAAAGCAATAGAATACTGCACGTTTAAAACCCATTTACGGGTTAAACCGTCGGGGCGAAGTTTTCTGCCTATTACAGGCATGGCAGCAATAAGTTCAAGGCGGTTATTATTACCAAACTGCTTGGTTATGTTAACGCCTTCATTAAGTGTAAGCCCTTGCGAGTTAAGCAGCTCAACCCGCATATTCGTCCTGTTTAAATAGCTATCATTGCCTGTGTGATAAATAGCCAACAGGTTTGGCTTAAGCGAAAAAGACGCAGGCAGATTTATATAATATCCTAAACGAAACAGAACATCAGGCTGGCGGCGAAACTGATTGGTTGGCGGAAAATTAGTGAGGCGGTTATCGGGTGGAAAATTATCAGGGAAAAAACTGCTTTTATTATTTTGAATAACAGGTACTTGTAAGGCCGCGTCAACTTCAAGATGCCCGCTATATATGTAATTCACCCCTGCTATTACATCATAAGTACCAATACTTGATTGATAATCCAATGGCAAAGCCAGGCCGGCAGCATTTTTATTATTTGCAGTAGTTAACGGTATTTTTATGCCAACAACAAATCTTAAACTACTATTCGGATAAATGGCGGGTGTGTAAGTTACCACGCCGTACACATCGCCCAGATTAAATTTACTACCTAAAAAGCCGTTTGCGTAGGTCGATGTTAACTTTCCCTGAATTGAGACGCGTTCACTAATTACTACCCCATATTGAATATAAGGATTATAAGTAATCGTTTTTTGTTCGCCGTAGCCAAAATTAAAACCTATATCAAGCATTCTTTTGGGTTGAGAACCATCCGGTACGTTCTTTAAAGCACCAAGGCTGCAAAATCCGGCATCGCTACATCCTTGCGATAAAACATGTGACGATATTGCCGCTACAAAGAAAAAAGATAAAAATAATTGTTTAGTCATTTAGGCAGGCCGATTTATACGAGATGTGCTAAGATAAAATCTTTACTCTCAAATAAGTAACACAACAATGTAAAGTATTACACCTGTTTTGTTTACAACCACAACTCCGCAGAACGCTTAATTTGCTAATAATTTCTTCTTTTGTGCATTGAACTCATCCTGCGTAAGCGCGCCGGCATCCAGTAGCTTTTTTAATTTAAGCAGTTCGTCGGCCACACTTGCAGCAGGCACCGTTGCAATGTTATTTGGGGTTGCACATGGCGTAACCTCGCAAGCTGCAATAGCTTCCTCAATCCAAACATCAAAATTAAGCAAACCGTTACCTTTAACAACCAGGATCATTTTGTTGCCGTTGTCGGTTAACCTGCTGCCGGTTTTTATTTTTTTTATAACAGCATTAGTATGCGCTAAATCCCTTCGGGCACTCAAATCGTTGCTATTACGGCGCGGGGGTAAAAAGGAAGGCTGACTGGCCAATATATACTTGAAATTTCCGTCGGGCATTGACCCTAAAGCTACCTTAACAGTGTCGCCAACGTGATAGGTTTTGCCGTTAGACGCCTTATATTCATTTTGAGCAAAACCGATAAACGGTATTAAAGATAATATAGCAACAATCACATTTTTCATTTTCATAAACCTGTTAAATCATCTAAAGATAGATAATTATCCATCGCTTAGGTTTGCAACTGGATTTTTTCGTTGCAAAAAAACTCGAAATCATCCGCAATTTTTCAACTGTAATCCAATAATAACGTTTACTTTTTCCTAACTTGACTAAAAATTGAGAGCGGGATGAAAAATATAAGATATTTACTGCTAATAGCGGTTTATTTGGTAGTTAATAGTGTTTTTGCACAAAGCAGTACGTATTTAGTACTTTCAACACCTTATCCGCATAGCGGAGAAAAAATATCGTTCACTTACAACCCTGCGGGTACTCCGCTAGCAAAAATTCCCGGTAAGCCTCAAGCAAAAGTTTATTTCCGCAAAGATTCAGAATATGTTCCGGTAGATATAGCAGTGGTTGCCCAGGGAAAAGTTTACAAAGGCGAGATAACCATTCCGGATGACGCAAAAGCATTTTTCACGGTAATAAGTAATAATTCTGTAATAGATGCTAATTCGGGAAAAGGCTATATAGCGTTGGTTTACAACGGTAATAAGCCTGTTGAAGGTGCTTATGCAGCAAAAGCAGTAATTATAACCGGCCGTGTGGGTAACAAGTCCGCCGGGATAGAAATGAACAACAGCGAAGGGATAGAAGCTTACAAGAAGGAATTCGAGTTGTATCCTCAAAGCGAAAAGCGCTATGAGGAAGGTTATTACAATTTACTGGCCGACGACCTGTCAAATGCAGCCATAGTAAATAAAAAGATAGCAGAATTAGCAAAGCGTGACAATGAGAATGATCAGCTAAAGGCGGCAATGCTTTATAAAATAATGAAGAGCAATACATTTGCTGATTCATTAACAAAAGTTATAAAAACGCGCTTTCCGGATGGAATAACAGTTACAAACGAAGCAGTAAAAAGCATCCAGCAGGAAAAGGATCTCGAAAAAAAGGAGACAATTTTTAATGAGTTCGTAGCAAAGCATCCACAATTATCTGCAACATCAAGGGACGCGTTATTAATGCGGATACTGCCTGTTTACTTAAAACGCCAGGATATGGCAACCTATGATAAATACGCAGACCAGCTGTCTGATAAAACCGATTTGCCTAACTTATTGAACAGCGTTGCCTGGAGCTGGGCGCTTGACAGTGTAAATCTGGCCAATGCAGAACAATTGTCCAGGCAGTCACTTGACCTAACGCTTGCTCATAATAAAGCTAAATCCGCTGCAGAATTGGTTCCTGATGCCCGCAGCTCGTACGATGCGTTTGCAGACACATACGCTTTTATTTTATGGAAAGAGCATAAGTTTGATGAGGCCGTTAAATATATGCAAGGAGTTTATGATCGTAAGCCGGGCAGCGACACGGAAATCACCGAACATTATGTTCTGATGTTAAACTCGGCCGACAAACACAATAAAGCATTGCAGGTAGCGGAGCAAAGTATAACTAATGGAAAAAACTCGGACATAATAGAACAGGAATTAAAAAAAGCATACGCGGGCGCCAAAGGTGG
>CAMLFI010000118.1 GCA_946479225.1 uncultured Mucilaginibacter sp.
TGTACACACTGTCTATGATTTGCGACGAAAAATTGTACACCTCCTGCCCCGTAGCTCCACCGTGATTAACTAGCACCAGCGCCTGGTTTTTCCATGTACCGGTGTTTCCAACTACTTTTCCCTTCCATCCGCATTGTTCTATTAGCCATCCGGCAGCCAGTTTAACCAGGCCTTCGCCTGCGGGATAACGCACTACATCGGGGTGGTTTAACAAGATGGGTGCAAATTCATTATCAGTTATAACCGGGTTTTTAAAGAACCTGCCCGCATTGCCGATGGTAGATGGATCGGGCAGTTTAGCTACGCGGATGTGGGACACCACCTGCGATACATCCTTTATAGTTGGTTCGGTTACGCCCCTGTGCGCCAGTTCCTGCTCAATTGCACCATATTTTAAATTAAGACTAGGGATAAGTGATAAATGGAACTTAACGGAAGTAATAATGAATTGCTCCTTCAGCTCGTCTTTGAAAACGCTTTCGCGGTAGCCAAATTTGCAATCGGCCTTAGTAAAGGTCTTAAACTTACCCGTAGCTATTTCAAAGGCTTTACAGCTTTCAAAAACATCTTTCAACTCAACGCCATAAGCGCCTATATTTTGTATGGGCGATGCGCCTACTGATCCGGGTATCAGGCTCAGGTTTTCTAAACCGGCAAACTCATGTTTTACCGCATAGTTTACCAGGTCGTTCCATACCTCGCCTGCTCCTGCTTCAACAAATACCTCGTTATGGTTAATGCGATGTTCGATACCGCGAATGTTAAGGCGGATAACCAATCCGTCAAAATCGTTTATCAACAGCATATTACTACCGCCGCCCATTACCAACCGTTGGGTATGCTGCCATTGCGGATCCATAAACAACTCCACAAGGTCGTCTTCGTGGTTTATCTCCACAAAAAAACGGGCATTCACATCAACGCCAAAAGTGTTAAAGTTTTTTAGGGATACGTTTTCCTGTATTTGCAGCATGTGGGCGAATTTCGGAATATTTTTCGGAAATATTTTTCTTATCCGCCCCGCTGTCCGAATGTCTCCGACTTCGGACGACTATGTTTGTAGTCTGCGACTACAGTGACGGTAGTCAGAGACTACTTGCATACTAAACCGTAGTCAGAGACTACGGATAGCGGTTTACACTAAAAAAATAAATTGACCTAACTCGCGCTCGTTTATAACGAGTGCGCAACACTTAATAGCGTTTGCAACGCGATACAATCGCAACCCCACGTTAAGCACTCGTTACAAACGAGCGCAAGTTTTACGGGTTATGGCTTGCTATCTAAAATTGCATCTACAGCTTTTGCAATATCATACAGGTTACCATGCCGTTGGTTAGTTAAGATAATGATGGTTCTGCCTTTGCCTGCATTTGTTGTGAGCAACGCCTGATAATGCATTGCGGTGCCATCGTGTACGTGGGTCGTTATTTTATCTCCCTCCATGGTGCCGCCGCCCAGGCCTGATTGATTATCGGGCGCAAAGGGAATGAGGATTTGACGTGTAGAAGTTGGATCTATAAGGCGAAAGTTAACTATACATTCCGACCATTTGTAAAAATCGTCTAAATTCAGCGCCGTCCAACCCGATATTGGAACTGCAAGGCCATCCTGTACAAAACTTTCATTAAATGATTTGGCCATTAACGGTTCACTGTCGGTTGGGTCCACAATGCCATTGCTGATACCTGCTTTTTTTAGTATGGTTTCCTGCACAAATTGGGTAAAAGGTATACCTGTAACCTTTTCAATAACCCGTCTGCGTAAAAAAGTATTGTTATTGTTATAAGCGTATTTGCTGCCGGGTTCAAAGTCTAATTGCTGTAAAGAAAGAAGGTCTTTCCAATTATCAGCATCGGTATGTACCGTTTTCCATTTCACATCTGGCAAACCACTGGTATATTGTAATAAGTTCTTTATGCTTACTTTTTCCGCCCATACAGGCAGGTCAGGAAAAAACTTTGCTACTTTATCATCCACATTTAGCCTGCCTTGTTCCTTAAGCATCATTATTCCTACCGCGTCAAACTCTTTAGCAATTGACCCGATATGAAAACGGTATTGTGTTTTAAGCGGAGTTTTTTTTGCTGCATCTGCATAGCCAAAAGCCGCTTTTACAATGAGTTTTCCATGGTCCACTACCAATATATTACCATTGAAAGACCCTGATTGAAATGTTTCGTTTAAATATTTATTTATTGAAAGCGCCTTGTTATTTTGGCCAAATGCGCGGGTACCGATTAAAAATATAGTAAATAAAACAAGCGCACTATTTTTGCAAAATATCTTCATAAACGTTCTGTTTACTTTAAGACATAACAATAGTTGCTTTGTTACGCAACTCGCGCTCGTTTATAACGAGTGCGTAATTCTTAACAGCGTTTGCAACGCGATGCAATCGTAACCCCACGTTAAGCACTCGGCGCAGACGAGCGCAGGTTTTTATAATTACTCCCGCCAATTCAAGCGTCCTCGCCTGAATTAACAATTCAGTAAGCGTCTTCGCTCACGAAGTATTCTTAATTTCTTTTTTAATATAATGTTATCAATTGCAATGCAAGCGAAGACGCTTGCATAAGGCTACGTTCAAGCGTGGACGCTTGAACGGGCGGGTCGGTAGTCAGAGACTAGAGCGGTAATACCCTTAAAAATAGCCATTTGTAGGTATATAAGAGGATATGTATATAGCTTACTTTAGCATTTGCTATATAGTTAATTAAATTACGTTACACTTCAAGCTTGTGAAAAAAGCTATCTTAAGGCCTGAAAATGAACCGTTTTAAAGTTATTAAATGAAAAAGATCTTCTTTATCGGTGTTTTACTACACATGGCAATTAGTGGCCGGTTAAACGCTCAAGTTAAGCCACAGGTTAAAACACAACCAAAAACAGACGTTAAAAAGCTGGCAGCAACACCTGTTGTAAAAACACCTGCAGTAAATAAAATAGACTTTTTTAGAACAAATGCCGATGATGCTGTACAAATTTTAAGCGACGAGTTAAAAAAGCTTAAAATTGTTTTAACCGGCCTGGAAGATAATCCTTTGTACAGTTTTCACCCCATCACCAATGAAAAGCTGCCCGGCGACACAGAAAGTGAAAAAATACTTTATTTCGGTAATAACTTGAATGTGCGCATTAAAGCGTCAACAAGTAATATAGTTAACCGGCTATCTTTTTCTACAACCAACGCAAAATGCTATACTGCAATTAAAGAGCTGTTGGCATTTGACACCCGAAGCAAGATAGCGGAAGGATATAACGACACAACGTTTAAGGACGGCGCTGTTTTTGCAAATTTAAATTCAACAGAAGGGATGGAGAATGACAAGCCCATAACTTACTACGCTATTACTGCCGAACGAACCAGGCGGAGTTCGACAATTTTGTACGATTCTGTGCGGGTATTTAATATAGATAGCTTGGACATCCACACCCACAAGTTTGATGCTACCTATGCCGCATTAAACTTTGTAAAAAAATTAGGTTATTCTTTTCACTACATAACTAACGACTCGCATTTTGTAGATGAAAAAAGTGGAAAACGATACGGCACGGAATTTACCGCCTATTTTAATAAAAATGTTTCTGTAGATTTTGAACTGAACAAATTGTGGTTGGTTAATCGCATCGCTTTCAGGTCGCCTGATCCGATTGCTTTCAACAAATTAAAAAAAGCTTTTAATTTATCAAATTGGAAGATGAACGGTACCGTTCCTGACGGCAACATAATCTTTTACGGTAACAAAAATGTCACTTGTCAAATTCAAAACGATGCGCAGCAAATTGTATTTACTATAAAACCGGCATCAAACGATATTGATAGCAGATTTGCACTGGCCCCTACACCAATTTTATCCGAGTTGATAGCTCTTCGCTATTCAGGTTCAGAAAAAATTACCGCAGCCAGGATCAAGGCAAGTTATTTAACTAAAATAAAATATGACGACAAGGCGAAACGATACGTTGTAGATGAAACTGCCAGTGACTTTATATTTTATTACCCATCGCCAACAGGCAAGTTGGTAAAAGTTTTATTTGAAATGGTTTTAACACCCAAATGGACCGCTCCTTTTTTGGTTGACAGTGACGATCAAGATTATTTAAAATCATTGGCTGCAGAATTTGATAACTCAGCAAGTTACAAGGGTCATTATTCAAAAATATTATTAAATGGCCAATTCAGAATTCACAGCAATGATTGGGAAGACACCCGCGAACGAAACGAGGCAGCAAAAAAAGAGACGGACAGGCTTACAGAATTAGAAAAAGAAAGAAAAAAAGCTGAAAATGCTGCAAAGGTAAACGAAGCTATAATTAACGCTACCGAGAATTTGAAAAGAATGCTGCAAAAGCCATAGTTACTACTAACAATATAAGTTTGCAACGCGACGCAATCGCGACACCACCTTAAGCACCCGTAGCAGACGAGCGCAAGTTTTTATATTATTTCTGCGACGGCATAAACTCAAAAGGCAATAACATATTAATACGGTAAACGCTTATATTTCCCTTCCATTCTAAACCCTCGTCGTAATACCCATTTTTATCAATACTTACTCCCGCGTAGCCATCTTCCTGCTGCAAAAAAGATTCGTTGCCCTTTTTATAGGTGATAAAGATCTCCTTTCCGTCAAATCTTTTTTCGTCCTTGTCAGCCTCTTTTTTAAGCATGATAAATTTTTGACCGTCAGAAACCTGAACGATACTATTATAGCTGAGCATGTTTGCAGGATCAAGGTTAACTTCCTTGTTAGAACTCGCGGCCCCGGCCAGCGTTTTGTACATTAAAAAGTTATTTTCCTGTAGCTGATCTCCCCATAACGAACGGATAAAGTGCATTCTCGATCCATAATACGCTTCGTCCCTCGCCTTCATAATGGCCTTTACTTTAGCCGGTTTAAGGCCCACCACATCTTCCGTAAAAAAATAATTCCCTTTATACTTTGTTTGTGAGGGCGTGCGACTAAAAGAGGTTAAAAAATAGGTGATCTTATAGCCGAGTAGCTTGTTAGTGATAATCAATGGCTTTTCGGTATCGGCAATTAACAGGTCCTTCTTTTTATTGTAGCGGAAATAAATTTCATCCTGATTATCTATCACGCAATCTTTGCTATCCTCGCCAATAAACTCCTTCAAAAATATCTTCATGGCCTTTTCCCTGCTTATCTCATCGCCACCAATGGTTACTTCTGCCAGTTCAATTACTTTATGTTTTAAGGCGATGTTTAAAGCTCCCTCCGCGTAGTTACTTATCTTTTGCGATTCATATCCCATGGAACTAACAACAAGCGGAGATTTTGTTTTTATGGTGTTATTTAAAGCGAAATTCCCGGCACTGTCAGACACCGTGCCCTGGAAAGTACCGTCAAAATAAACACTCACCTTGTCTAAAGGCTTGCCTGTAACGGCATCGGTAATTCTGCCGGTGACGGTCTGGGCGTGCAACAGCGCCGGAGACAGCAACAGGATTATTAACAGGACTATATTAAATGCAGTTTTTTTCAAGATTTTATTTTACTAAACCGATTCAAGTATAACCCATATATTGTAAGCATAAAAGTAAAGTATACAATTGGTTATAATGTTGCGACTATAAGTCAAATTGCCGCGACATCGTTTTGTTATGCCATGCTACTCGCGCTCGTTTGCAACGAGTGCGTAACACTTCAAAGCGGTTCAATCGCTGCCCCACATTAAGCACTCGTCGCAAACGAGCGCAAGGTCATATCCTAATAAATCATATCATTTTATTACGCTTTGCTTAATGTCAATCAGCTTTTTCCTTGCGCTTAAGGCGCAAAAATGTTTTATGGATCTTGGTCCGGAAAATATCATAAAACATAACAAAAGCGAGGATGGCCGCGGGAATAAAAAACTCATTCAAGCCAAAATAACGATACAGATAAGCTGCTGATACGCATCCGAAGAAAAAGAAAAATATGATGACCAGGCGCAACAATATGCGCTGGCGCAGCGGGCTCATGTCCTCAACAGCATTGCTTTGTATTATTGCCGATAGGTCAATGCCCAGATCGGTAAATATCCCGGTTAAATGCGTGGTGCGCACCACCGAGCCCGAAACCATAGAAACCATGGCATTTTGCAGCCCCATAGCAAATAATAAACTACCGGCCAGCAAACGCGTGTTTACTACCGATGGACGCATATTAGTGCCGTAAATAGCCACAAATAACAGTATAGCTATCTCTATACATATAGATATGGTGTAGGCGAAGCGCTGCTCTTTACCCACCCTGCGGATAATAAAACTGGACACAAATGCGCCCGCCAAAAACAGGATCATCCACATGCCCACGGTACGTGCGTCGGTAAGATCACCTGTCGCCAACTTCTCGGCAAAAAGTGCCACGTGGCCGGTTACATTGGTGGTTAGGACGTAAAATGATAAAAAACCGGCACCATTAACAAAGCCCGCCGTTAGGCACAAAAGCGCAGCCAACCGCAAGTTGTGGGCGTAAGTGCGATATTTGCCTGTGTGGTGTAACATGTTAATTATTGCAACCGGATAGTACCTTATGCGAACAGAATGTTCTGGTTTTAATGTAAGTATACTTAAAATAGCAGACTTTTCAAAGGTCCATGACCGCTGCGGGGATAGCTGTTGCAGGCAAAGTGTAAAACCCTCTGATATTGAATACCTTTATAATCAAAGCTTTACATCGATTTTACAGCTAAAATTCATGACGAATAAGTCTGTTGCAAAGTGTTGCGTGTTAAAACATATAACAAGTGTAAATTTTTAATTTTCAACTACTTACAAAAAACGCTGTTGCAGGTGTTGCAAAGTGTTGTATATATTTCTGCAACAGCAGTCAGTATTTACCGCTTATACCAGTTAACCAGCAACAGCACCATTTGGTTATAGGTGTCCATACCCATGGGTTGGTTATTGGCCTTTAAAAAGTCGTTATAAAGCATCCCGCTAAGCAGCCCCGCCTTGCCCCGAAACGAGAACCAATAGTACCGTTCGGCTATAAAATCGCCCCTAACCTTCAGCGAAATGTGGGTTTTCAGTTCGTTACTGATTAGGGTGTCACGTCTGCGCATAGACTGCATGCACTCCCCCAATGCTAACTGGTATGCAGAGTAGCGCAGCAGCCGGTCACGGGAGTTAATACCCGCCAAAAAGCCGGCAAAATTGGCCTCATCCTCGGCGCCAAGCCCCGTTTGATGTGACAGCTCATGGCAAGCCACAACCGGGCGCGCAAAAACCGGCATCTGGTAGTTTATCTGCGCCTCGCCGGTAAAAGGGTTATAATAGCCTGATGTTGTGAGATAGTTAATAACAGGCGTAAGCAGAGACGATTTTATCCCGGGATAGTAAGTTCGGAAGTTAGCTGAATCGGCAGACAGTTTTTTTATAGCCGACAACGCATTACCGT
>CAMLFI010000119.1 GCA_946479225.1 uncultured Mucilaginibacter sp.
ACGTAAAATACCGACAATTGCACGCCGTTGGTTATTAAATTGGCGTTGAAGGTTTCGGTTGAATAGCTTTGCTGAGGATTATCAACATTATGCGATTTTGACTTGGAGTAGCCAACATTGGCCAATGAGGCTGCTAATCCCAGCGTTTTTGATGGATAAAAAACCACATCTACCTTTGCCCTGGCGTTATAGTCTTCGGTGTTATTGGTAGTAGTAACGGAGTTAGCAGATGTAGTTGTTTTGTTTTTACCACTAAAATAGCTCAGGTACGGCCCCATACGCAGGCCTACTTTATTATCGAACATACAGTATTTTAATAGCGACAAGGACCCTCCAAATGTATTGAATACCGACTTATAGTCGGGGCTTGGAAAAGCACCTGAATAGGTTGACTTATTTGTTTGTGTTGAATACTGTAATGAGCCGCCCAGTTCAATTTTATCGGCCACAAAAATACTGTAAGCAGGCCCGATGCTAAAATTAGATGTGGTGTTTTTTTGGACGCTGGGTTGAGGATTGATTCCGTTGACGGTAGAATAGTTATTAGTGCTCTGCGCATAGTAAAAAGATCCGCCCAGCGTTTGCGCTCCTTTTTGTGTTTGCGCCATAGAAATTTGCACTGCCAGAACACCGGCAATAGCAAGGATAAGGTTTTTTTTCATGTGTATTGTTTAGTTAAATTAGGTAACAGGAACGGAGGATTATGGGTAATATTTCGTCGCACTGTTACTTAATGCCCTAATTATTTAATAAATTTTACGGGGGGCATAAATGTATAATAATACTTTAAAACGAGCGTTTTAGTTGGTTTTTTTGATGCAGGCCGCTAACCATTTTATCCCTGCACCATTGTTCTGAAAGTAAGATTAACTCTTGGTGCTATTATCTTTTTTGATTTAGGCAGGCTATGCAGCCAGTTGCTTTGGGTAGCGCCTTTCATTATCAGTAAGCTGCCATGCGCTAATATCAATTCTTCTTTATGTTTGCTTTCGCGATGTTTTAACGCGAATTTCCGCTCCGCACCGAAGCTCAATGAGGCAATTGCTGTGTCTTTACCCAAAGCCTTCTCATCATCGCTATGCCAGGCCATGCCTTCGTCGCCATTGTGATATAAATTAAGCAGGCACGAGTTAAATTGATGACCGGTTAATTCTTCGGTTAAAGTTTTGAGTTCCAATAGTTCCTTCGTCCATGGTAAAGCATGCTTGGTAGTGTTAGAGTAGGTGTAGCTGTAATCATTATCAGCATACCAGGCCACTTTCCGTTTAGTGATGATGTGCCTGCCAAATATTACCGCTTCATCATTTTTCCACTCAATTGTGTTTAACAATATATCAAGATAATGGTCAGCTTGGGCTGTTTCCATTACTTTGCCATAATATATAACCTCGCCGCCATAGGGAAGAAGGTTGGTCGTGTTATCGTATTTAAATAGTTCCATTGTTTGTTTTCCATATTTTATATTCGGCTGCCATGCAATTGCCGCATGGCCGGTAATTATTAGCTATGGCTTCTTCTTCATTTTTAAAGAATACGCGGTTTTCTACCTTCATGCGTTTGCCCGATGCACAATTTAGCCTACCGTATATTTTTAACTTTTTATTACCACCAAGTTTAATTTGGCCTGCGGCGATAAGTTGATATAACGCGCGACTGCGTATGAGTGGTTTGTCGCCAAGGCTAATGTGGTTAATCACTGGTCAAATTTATATTCAGAATTATCCGGTAAAAGATGTCGCTAACTGTTGCAAGCTCTGACAAAAAACTGTTATTCTCCAATTCGCTGATAATGATTGCTTTAGTATTTATTTACAGCTAAATTTCCTGACGAATAAGTCTGTTGCAAAGTGTTGCGTACAAAAAGTGTAAATATCTGTAAGTGAGTTTTTTATGGAAAATAGCTGTTGCAAGTGTTGCATTTGTTGCCTATATTTTTTGCAACACCCTGCTGTAGTGGTTTATCGGTCAGACGGCTCCAAATGCCTTAGATGCCTCCCAGCCGATCATCGCGTTTTTACGCCCGCTGCCCCAATGGTACTGCCCGATCTCGCCCGTTGAGCGGATAACCCGATGGCAGGGAATAAGGAACGCAACAGGATTATCACCCACCGCAGAACCAACCGCCCGGCTGGCGTTAGGGCTTTGCAATTTGCCCGCTAAGCCGCCATAAGTTACCAGTCCACCCATTGGCACCTTAAGTAAGGTTTCCCATACCTTCAGCTGAAAAGGCGTGCCTTTTAAATGTAGCTTTATCTGGTCTAGTTTACTCCAATCCTGCGTGAAAATGAAGATGGCATTTTGCTGTATGCGGTCTAAAAATAAGTTAAACCGGGCATTAGGGAATGCCCGGTTTAAATGCGAGAAGGCCTCGTCATTACCCTCATCAGCAAAAGCCATATAGCAAATACCTTTAGAAGTTGAAGCGACTAAAATTGTCCCAAAAGGGCTCTCAGCAAAGCTGTAGTTTATGGTGAGCTGCTCGCCGCCATTCTTGTATTCGCCGGGCGTCATGCCTTCCACTTTAATAAACAGATCGTGCAGGCGCCCTGTGCCTGATAGGCCGGTTTCAAACGCTGCATCAAAAAGAGAGGCCTGCTTTTCTTTCAGGATAGATTTGGCGTATTCAATACTCAGATACTGCAAAAACTGCTTGGGTGTTACCCCCGCCCAATCCTTAAACATCCGCTGAAAATGAAAGGGACTCAGGTTTACGTGTTCTGCCGCCTGTTCTAAAGTGGGTTGCAGTTTGTGGTTCAGCCTTAAAAATTCAATGGCCTCTGCTATTCTTTTATAATCAATTTCGTTTTGCGCTTCCATCATCAATAATATTTAATGATACAAATTTACCGGCTTACAAAACGCTGTGAAACCCGTTTCTTGCGGTTTTGGGATTAGTTGACATTTGAATCAAGGCCGGTTAACAGCAGGTTAAATATAGAGGTTTTGAAGATAGCAGCACCGTAAATGTTCGTCAAAACACCCTTGCTTTCATTTGCAAAAAATCTATTTGAAAATCAAAACATTGTACTTATCTTTGGCGTCCCTGAAAGGAGGTATTTGGGAATTATGATCATCATCAATGTTAAAGAAGGCGAATCTTTAGATAAAGCATTAAAACGCTTCAAAAAGAAATTTGAGAAAACAGGTGTATTACGCGAATTGCGTAGCCGCCAGGCATTCGAGAAAAAATCAGTGACCCGTCGTCACGTGGTTAAGCATGCCATTTACAAACAAGGCTTAAATCTGGAAACAGCTGTATAGTTCTTTTAGATAAAAGAATTTTTCAGTTTTCCTGAAAACATATAGAAAACTATTTGTACATTCAATCTATACGGATGCGCAAATAGTTTTTATGTTTTTAGAGCGTTTTATACAATATATACAGTTCGAAAAGCGGTACTCTCCGCACACCGTATCAGCCTATCGGTCAGACCTTGACCAGTTTATGGGCTTTTTAAATAGTCCTGAAGTAATAATCACCCATCCCGAACAAATTGCCCAGCATCATATCCGCAATTGGATGGTTGAAATGATGGGAAATGAGATTGCACCCCGTTCCATCAGCCGTAAGATAGCTACCCTGCGCAAGTACTTTAAGTTTTTATTAGCCGAGGGGGTCATAACCATCAACCCGGCATCAAAGATTCATACCCCAAAAGTTCCTAAAAATCTGCCGGTGGTGGTAGAGGACGCGCGGCTTACGCAAATGCTTAACAGTACAGATGTATTTACCGAGGATTTTGCCGGCACACGTGATAAATTGGTGATTGAAATGCTGTTTGGAACGGGTATGCGGCTTGCCGAACTGGTGGGCCTTAAGGAAAGCGACATTGATAATTATGAAGGCACAGTAAAGGTTTTAGGCAAACGCAACAAGCAGCGCATCATTCCGCTTAATCATGAATTGCGGCTTTTACTAACAAAATACCTCGACTTAAAGAAAAGTGAAAATTTTAGTAACAAATCATTAACATTGATCGTTACAAATAAAGGGACAGATGTGTATCCGAAGCTTATTTATTTGATAGTGCAGCAATATTTATCTAACATATCAACCCAAAGCAAAAGAAGTCCGCATGTGCTTAGGCACACTTTTGCAACCAGCCTGCTCAATAAAGGGGCCGATCTGAATGCTATAAAAGAGCTGCTGGGCCACGCTAATCTCAGCGCCACGCAGATCTATACGCACAATTCCGTTGAAAGATTAAAGTCTATTTATAAACTCGCCCATCCAAAGGCATAAAAAGGAGGAACCATGAAAATTACAGTGCAATCAATTCATTTTAATGCAGACAAAAATTTATTGGCATTTATACAAAAGAAAGCTGATAAACTGGATACCTTTTTTGATAACATTATAAACGGGGAAGTTTATTTAAAGTTGGAAAATGTAGAACATGAAGCAAATAAAATAGCAGAAATAAAACTGCATTTACCGGGCAATACCATATTTGCTAAAGAGCAATGCAAAACCTTTGAAGAGGCAACCGATCTGGCTATTGAAAGCTTGCGCAAGCAAATAGCCAAGCATAAAACAAAGAAAGAAATAGCAGCGCAGGAAGTTAGAAAAGCAGTACTAACTTCAACCGAAGAAGAATTTTAAACAATAACGATATATATTAGTGAAGCGCCCCGAGAAGACCGGGGCGCTTTTTTTGTGCTTAATACTCCGCCAACACAATTATATCATCATTGATAGGCGCAATTTTTTCCTTACCATTTAAAAAGCCGAGGCCAACTACAAATGTAAAGCCACATACTTTGCCACCCAAATCATTTATCAATTCGCTGGCAGCGGTTACGGTGCCACCGGTAGCAAGCAGATCGTCATGCAGCAGAACATTTGCGCCGGGTTCAAAAGCGTCTATATGCATCTCGATTACTGCGCTGCCGTACTCCAGGTTGTAAGTTTTCTGTTTAACAGTGTGAGGTAATTTGCCTGCTTTGCGTACAGGTACGAAAGGTACTCCCAAACGGTTAGCCAGTGTAAGGCCAAATAAAAACCCTCGACTTTCAACGCCTGCCACTACATCAATATGCTTGCCTTTTAGTAGTTCTACAAAGGCGTCTACTATATCCACACATAAAACCGGATCTTTTAAAATGGTGGTAATGTCCTTAAATACAATCCCGGGTTTCGGAAAATCGGGTATGTCGCGTATTGCCGCTTTAATTCGCTGTTCAATCATTTAAAAGTGATATATGGTGCAATTTTACTTAAAATTTTGTCATCAAGAAGGGCAATGTCGCGCATGTCGTTTAATGATTGGTAATTACCGTGCTGCACACGGTATTGTATCACCGCATTGGCCTGCTTATAGCTAAGATAGGGGAAATGTCGCAAGGTCTCAAAATCAATATTGTTAATGGCGAGTTTCTTAACCCGCGACGGGTAAATCCGAATCTCATCATTTATCTCGGCGTATTTTTCCGCATCAAGACCATATACTTCTTTCAATTGCTCCTTGTTTATAAACCCGCCAAGTTGTTTGCGGTATTTAACAATGCGCCGTGCAAATGAGGGTCCGATACCATGTACCCGGGTAAGCGAAATGGTATCCGCGGTATTAAGTTCTACGGTTTCGCCCAGTTTTAATTTATTCGAGGGATAAGCAAATGCTGATGGCTTGCTTTTGCCTGTATTTATACTTGTTTTTTTCTCTATAGTGGTAAGTGTTGCCGCCGCTTTATCAAATTCGTTAAAGTTTATTGGTTTATCTTTACGCAGCTTTTGATAGATGTACGGTGCAGCCAAAATCAGCAATATAGTTACAACCAGCACCACAGTGCCGTTCCATTCTTTTTTGGTGATGGAAAAATAGTTGGTTATGCGTTGCTTCATGATTTAGGTAAGCAGCTGTTAAATTAGCGATTTAAAAATGAAAATAATAACCACCGAGGAATTTGCAAAAGCTACCGGACTTGACAAATTGAAAATGCCGGGCCTTGCCGCATTCCTGATGGAAGTAATGAGGATAAACCAGGTGAATAGTTTGTTTGCCGATGCGCAGCCAAAACAGGGCATTGAGTTTATTGACGCTATTTTAAAAGGTTGTGGCGTTGAAATAGAGTTTAATGAAAAAGATCTAAGACATATACCACGCAAGGGTAGCTTTATTGCCATTGCTAATCATCCGTACGGTGGTATCGAAGGATTAGTGTTATTAAAAATGCTTTTAATGGTACGGCCGGATGCAAAGCTGATGGCCAATTTCATCCTAAAAAAGATACCCAACCTTAGCGAGTACTTTATCGCTGTAAATCCATTTGAAAATGTTGAACATACGTCGAGTATAAGTGGTATTAAAAACACATTACAGTTATTGGCTGACGGTACGCCCATCGGCATTTTCCCCGCCGGGGAGGTGTCAACCTTTAAAATTGACAAGCAACAGGTTACAGATAGGCTATGGCACCCTGTAGTGGGTAAGATCATCGCCAAATCAAAAGTGCCGGTTGTTCCCATTTATTTTCACGGTAACAATGGGTTGTTATTTAATCTGCTAAGTTTAATACACCCAACCTTACGAACTGCTAAGCTACCTTCTGAGTTGTTTAATAAACAGGGGCACAGCATTAAGCTGCGTATTGGCAAACGTATTGAAGTGCAGGACATTCCCGATGCCGGTAATGCTACCAAGCTACTTAATTTTCTGCGTGCCAAAACCTATGCCTTAGGTACAGGGTTAGAAGATGAAAAACGCCTGTTCGATCCACGTAAGTTGTTCAAAATAAAAAAAAAGCAGCAAGAGATAGTTAAATCCATTGATGCTGACATTTTAGAACAGGAGGTTATCCAACTGCGGGATAATTATTTAATCTGGGCCGAAAAAAACTACGAGGTTTTTATAACACCTACAGCTAATATCCCTTGCGTTATTCGTGAAATTGGCCGCCTGCGTGAAATCACTTTTAGGGAGGTAGGTGAGGGTACCAACAAATCAACCGATCTGGATGAATACGATATTTATTATCACCACCTATTTATATGGGATAAAGAGGCCCGAATGGTAGTAGGAGCCTACCGTATAGGCTTGGGTGATGAGATATTTTATAGTTTCGGCAAAAAAGGATTTTATATAAATGAGCTGTTTAAAATCAAGTCGGGGTTTACAACGGTGTTGAAACGCAGTTTAGAACTGGGGCGCTCTTTCATCCGCAAAGAGTATCAGCTAAAACCTTTGCCCCTGTTTTTGCTTTGGAAAGGTGTAATCAAGTTTGTAGCGGATAAACCCCGCTATCGTTATTTGATTGGGCCGGTAAGCATCAGCAACTCTTTCTCTAAATTCTCTAAATCGCTGATAGTAGATTACATTAACCGGAATCATTTTGATAATGAAATGGCCTCTTTAGTTAAGCCGCGTAAAAAGTTTAAGATTGATTTTTCAAAGATAGA
>CAMLFI010000120.1 GCA_946479225.1 uncultured Mucilaginibacter sp.
AAACGGAAATTGATTTCAGGGTATACAAAAGTCTTGGTGGCGACAAGCAGTTTATCTTCAGGATAAATCCCGGCATCGGCATTCCGTACGGCAATAGTCGTCAGCTTATTTTTGAAAAGAACTTTTATACCGGTGGCGCTAATGATATAAGGGCATGGCTACCGCGTACACTTGGCCCCGGACAATTTAATCGCGGTGACGCCTACGGAACTGACAATATTACCCGTGCACGCTTAAAGTACATAGACCAATTTGGCGAGGTGAAGCTGGTAATGAATGCGGAGTACCGTTATAAACTGGCTAATAATTTTTTTGGGACGATTTTAAAGGGAGCGCTTTTTGTTGATGCGGGTAACATATGGCGTCTACACCCTGAGGTTGAAAACCCTAACGGAGAATTTAAGTTCAATCGCATTCTGCAATCCTCGGCAATTGGTATAGGTACCGGCCTGCGGTTTGACCTTAGCTTCTTTGTATTCCGCCTGGATGCCGCGTTTAAACTAAAAGACCCGCAATTTAATGGATCAGAACAGTGGGTATTGTTTAAACATGGCAATGAGTTGTTTAAAAGCGGTGCCTTTAAAGAGAACTACCAAAAAGCCAACGGCGGCGAAGGTTATAACTTTATGCAACTTAACTTTGGTATAGGAATGCCTTTTTAGCGGATCCACTCACATCAAAACAACCCTTTCAATCCATTCACAATACTTTCAAAAAAGGTTGAAATAGAAAGCCCGTTGTAATAATTGAAGAACAGGAAGATACAGAACACTATTAGGATTATAGCGATAAAGCGCTTGAAGATGTATGCCAGTAATACAAGTGCTAATGGTATGCCCAGCAGCAGCGCCCAGCTTACCATTATCGGTCGCAGTTTGCCATCTTGCTTATAAATGTAATAGAGCATGGAATGGGTGCCGCTATCGTTAACATGCTTAACAAAGAAAAATGCTGACTTATCCAGCTTGCGGTGATAAAATGCCGTGCCCTTTTCAAACTTCATTTCCTCCTGAAAGCCATTGATAGTGAAACTAAAAACGCCTTCCACATTTTCGCGGATATTATCAAGCGAATCAACTGCAACTATGGCAACTTCGCTTTCGGCAAAAGGGTTTTCTTTAACCGTAAAACGATCAATGCTTATGGTATCGGCAAACAAAGCATTGCTGGTAGAAATCAACAGTAAAACAACGAAAAGTATTTTTTTCATAACAGGCAGGTAAATTAGCATCGGCCGCAATAAAAATAGTTAATATTATTTAGAACGTGCAAGGCTTTAGCTTAACAGCAAATAAGCTAATTTGTGAGGTAACTGCGTATATTTACAAAAACACCGCTTATGTTAAAAAAATCGCCTAAGGATTCGCACACCGTTATGAACGAGTTGGTACTACCCAATGATACCAATATGCTGCATAACCTGATGGGGGGGCGCTTGCTGCACTGGATGGATATCGCCGCCGCCATATCAGCGCAAAAACATTGCAACAGCCTGGCGGTAACTGTATCAGTTGACAGTGTTTCTTTTAAGCACTCTATTAAATTGGGCGATGTAGTGACCATTGAGGCGCGGGTATCGCGGGCGTTTACCACCTCGGTAGAGGTACGCATGGATGTTTATGCCGAAAACATCCCATCGGGCACGCGTGTTAAAAGCAACGAGGCCTACTATACTTTTGTAGCCTTGGATAAAGCGGGCAATAAGATCCCGGTGCCGGAGCTGGTGCCCGAAACGCCTGCCGAGCAGGCGTTATACGACAGTGCATTACGCCGCCGCCAGTTACGTTTAATATTAGACGGCAAATTGAAACCCCATGACGCCACCGAGTTAAAGGCGCTTTTTATAGATAAGGAATAAAAACTTTTTTATGCTTTAGTGGCTTATTGTAATATATAATCTACTAAGTATGAAAAATCAACTTTTTGCCCTGATTGTATGCTCAGCAATAGTAGCAGCCTGCTCAAGCAATAAAAACACGGTTGAAGGAACAACCGACAAACCTCTCCCTAAAACCGCTACCACGTTTGCCCCAGAGCGCGACGGCACCTCATTTGACAAGGCGATCATCATCAACGAAAAAACAGAAAGAGCCGGAGTTGACGCGGAAAATGCTCAGCTGCTCGCTTTATATCCCGGCAGTAAAAGGGTGTCGCAACGGTATGAAGTTTATAAAGACAAGCAGCATGAAATAGTTAATATCTCCACTACTGATAATAGAGAGGTACAGGTTTACTTTGATATATCCAGCTATTTTGGCAAGCAGTAATGGCTAAATTTATTTTAAACTGTACTCACCTGACACATCAGTAATGCTTGATATGCTTTGATTCATATTGGGCAATGCATTACTTTTAATAACAGAAATAGACATTATGGTACCACCTGCATCGCGCTTTATAGTAATGCCCGGGGTATCATCAAAACTGATAGGATTGAGCATAACTTTATAAGCAAATTTACCCTCGGCGTTCACTAAATCGTTAATCAATTTCCGCGATACGGCAAGCTCATAGTTGTAGTTCATCTCTTTATCAAAAGACGACGCCAAACTAATTCCATCGGTGTTATAAACTGAGATCAGTGTATCCACCCCCTTTATACCCGCTGTCCTGATAAACTTTCCTTTGCTCGTAAAACTTTTATTATTGGCTGATACAACATAGTCTACACTATCTGCGGGCACAGCCTTAAGGGAAAATTTTACGTCAGGCTTGCTCTTGTAATTGAATAATGGGTATCTGATAGTTGCGGCAGTTTCTTCTGATTTTTTGCCTACATTATTGATAACAAAGGTAACTCCGCCGCTTAAAATTTTGCGTACAATCCCCTCATCCTTAGCTTTTACGGCCAGGTAAATGTTTTCATTGTCATGCGCCACGGTATAAAACACATCGGTAGCAGTATTATATGCCTTAAAATTCCACTCATTTGTCTTGCCGTCAATTTTGATTTTCTCAGGCGCGCGAGCGCTTCCCTCCTGTTTGTTGGGCAGCTTTTGTCCGACTACATTAAAGGCAGCAACAACAAAAACACTTAAAAATAAAATTGTACGTATATTGAATGATCGAAGGTTTATCATGAGGAAACGCTTTATTATTGGCAGCTTAAAACTACCCATTTAGTATTAAGCCGCCAAATATTTAATAAACCCCTCTTATCTTATCATAAATTTCAGCATCATAAAGCTTACGCAGGTCGCTGAAAGTTTGCGCTGATAACGGTGGCAATGTTGAAGCATGTATATTAGTTTCAACCTGGCTTACTTTTGATGCACCCGGGATAACCGTTGTTACCTGCGGATGATCTAAGATCCACCTGATTGCCCATTGCGCCATACGTTCGTCCGGTAACATAGACCCGATCTTTTCAGATAAGCGTACGCCTTCGTTATACTCAATGCCCGAGAATGTCTCGCCCACATTAAACTTCTCGCCGTTGGCGTTGTAGTTACGGTGGTCATTAGCAGCAAAAGCTGTTTGTTGGTTAAACTTTCCGGTTAGCAAGCCACTGGCCAAGGGCACACGTGCTATAATAGCAACGCCCTTTTCGGCGGCTTTGGCAAATACTTCATCGGCTACGTGCTGGCGGAACAGGTTAAATATGATCTGTAAAGATGCCAAACCATCCTGCTCTAAACATATCAAAGCTTCCTCTGATGTTTCAACACTGGCGCCAAAGTTGGCTATTAAGCCTTCCTGCTGTAACTGACGGAGATGGTCAAACACTCGGCCTGAGCGCATTACTTCAGTGGGGATGCAATGCAGCTGCTCTAAAAACAATTGCGGTACATCCAAATGTCGAAGTGAATCATCCACCTGGCGGCGCATAGCATCATAGGTAAAATTCTGCGGCCAGCCATTGGGCTCATCACCCCGGCGACCCAGTTTTGTGGCAACATAAATGGGTGTGCTAACGGTCTTTAAAAACCGGCCTATCACCTGCTCGCTTACACCCATGCCATACACATCAGCGGTATCAATAAAATTGCCGCCGCCGTTAACATAAGCTGATAAGATGGCAAAAGCGTCATCATCATTAATATTACCCCAATCGGCGCTGCCTAATTGCCAGGTGCCCAGGCCAACTTCGGCTATGGCTGTATCTTTAAATTTTCTGTAGTTCATGGTATCTGTACCCGTTAAACAGGGCTTTTAATTGCTTCCTAATTTTATAATGTGATCAAATTCTTCGGGCTTAATGCTGGCTACTGACAGCCTGCTTAATCGGACCAGTTGAATATCCTTCAGCGCTTCATCAGCCTTTATTTGTGCAAGCGTAACGGGCTTATCCAATTTTTCAACCGGCGAAAGTTCTACCACAACCCAGTTGGTATCATCAGTAGTAGGGTCCTGATAAGCCTCTTTTACCACTTTAGCTATACCAACAACCTCTTTACCCTCGTTACTGTGGTAAAACAATACCAGGTCGCCCACCTGCATGCCGCGCAGGTTATTGCGGGCCGCGTAGTTGCGCACGCCATCCCAAAAGGTGCGGCCATCGGCAACAAATTTATCCCAACTGTATTTTTCGGGCTCCGACTTTACTAACCAATAATTCATTTTGCTGATTTGTTATAATGCCGGTAAAGCTATTTAAAAAAGCGGCAGCGGTCAAGGGATAAGTAACTAATGAGTGGCGGGATGAATGGCGATTGGTGGTGTTCCAAAAAATATAAAGCTTTAAAATTTTTCAAACCTGACTGACGGTACTTACTTGTTGTCCATCAGCACTTTTATATTTTACCGTGGAACAGTTTGGAACACTTTGAAACTACTTATAAGTCAGTAAAGTTAGCTGTAAATCTCTGTTAAGTGGCTGATAATGAAAATATTGAAAGGGATTTTAATTTTTGCCTGAAAATGGAACACTTTGGAACACTTTTGAACAGCAAATTGGAACACCCAATACGTGCCATATTTACTTTTTACTTCCTTCCTATTATACAAGCTACATTTACTGAAATTAAAAATTAAATTCTTAAAACTAATAATATAGTTTTATATTGGAGCAACCAATTATAAACATTATAACAAATATGAGAGTCCTTATCCTTGCTTTACTTACAGCTTTTTTAATTAACAGCACCAATGCGCAAAAGCTACCTGCTATTCAACAAACCAGTTTAAGGCCACCTGCTACTATCAAAATTGATGGTAAGGCTGGTGAGTGGATCAACTTTGAAGCCAATAACCCCGCAACCGACCTATTATACTCTATAGCCAACGACGGTAAAAAGCTATATATTATTGCGCAAACCAGTGCTCAAAGTACCATTACCCGCATAGTTAACGGCGGTATAAAACTGGTTATACAAAAAACAGGTGCCAAAAACGACGAAGGGGCACCTTTTATAAAATTCCCGTTTATGCAAAAGGGCGAAAGAGTTCCTATCTCGTTTAGCAAGCCACCTATAGTGCTAAATGGTGGGATGATTAGTTTAAAAAACACCGAAAAGCCTGTTTCTAAAGAAGAAACTGTAAGATTGCTGGACTCTTTAATGATAGTAAATAACAAAGCCCTTACATCGCGTGTAAAATTTATCCGCACCGGGGGTTTTGCGGAGCTTGATGAACAATTACCCATTTATAACGAAAAAGGGATTGAGGCCGCATTAGGCTTTGATAATAAAAAAGCTTTAACCTATGAGTTAGCCATTGACCTGAACCTGTTGGGTCTGTCGGCTGCAAAAGCCGAAAAATTCTCTTATCACCTGATCGTAAACGGCGAGCCAAATAAATACGCTCCCCCCACTATCAACATAAATCCGGCAAACCCTAATCTCAGTTCCGACGAATTCCGTGAACTTACGCAAAAGATACAGGCCCTTACTGGGCCAGCAGGTGCTACTACCGATTTTTGGGCCGAATATACTTTAGCAAAATAATCATGAGAGCAACAGCATTGATTTTTCTTTTGGCAATATGCTTTGGCGCAAACGCTCAAAAGTTGCCTAACACCCAATCTGCAAGTTTAAAAGTTCCGGCAGATGTAAAAATTGACGGCAGAGCAATGGAGTGGGGCGACAAATTCCAGGCATATAACAGCGCTACTGATGTGTTTTACAGCATAGCTAACACCGGCACAAGTCTTTATTTTATTGTAAAAACCAATACTTACGCTATAACCAACAAAGTTTTAAGAGGCGGAATTACCATAACTATTAATCCTGATCAAAAAAAAGCGGTCAACGGAGCACCCACAATCACTTTTCCAATGACTGAGCCCAAAGATCTGCGTGGCATTACGCTAAGCATGCGCGAGGTGCTTGAAAATACCGATAGCAGCCAGGATGAAAAACTATTAGCTAACACCAATAAACTTTTGACGAGCGACTTGCGATTTATAAGATCTACAGGGTTTAAAAATGTAAACGATACGCTAATATCAGTTTATAACGAACATGGAATAAAAGCTGCCGGGGCATTGTCAAATAAAAACAGCATGACCTGCGAGTTTGAAATACCCATTTCTTTATTAAACCTTAAAGGAGATAAATTAAATTACAATCTTAAACTTAACGGACCCAAGCTAAGGCCCGTTGTAGTACCCGTTTCTATACCTGAAGTGGAGAGAACAATTGCCCCTGTAAATGTATTTAAGGGTGAAGGCGTGGTTAACCGCGAAAATATGACAAGGCAACAGTCTGAAATGGTTGCCGGTACGTTAGCCACCGACTTATCGGGCGAATATTATTTAGCCAAATAAGTGTTATGAAAAAAATTGCATTAATGGTTTTAGCAGGATTGGCTTATACAAATGCTAATGCCCAAAAACTACCAAATACCCAGCAGGCAAGTTTACGTACCCCGGCCGATATAAAAATTGATGGCAAGGCTACTGAATGGGGTAAAAAACTGCAGGCGTATAACGCGGCTACAGAAATGTTTTACACAATGGCTAATGACGATAAAAAACTCTATTTAATTGTGCAGGTAAGTCAAAGCATAATGACCATTGTTGCTAACGGCGGTATCAAGCTGGCAATACAAAAATCGGGCTATAAAAGTGATGTCGGGGCACCATTCATTAAGTTTCCCTATATGGAAAAAGGCAAGATAGTATTAATAGATCCCAAAGATTGGGATCACGCTGCAGACACGGCAGTAATGCTGTATAATAAACAGCTAGCTACAAAGGCTAAATGGATATATACAAGTGGATTAAGCGGGATAGATAGCCTGCTTTCTATTTATAACGAACATGGCATAGCGGCCACTAACGCTTTTGATAATGAAATGAAATACACCCTTGAAATGGCTGTTGATCTTTCGTTGCTTGGGTTATCTTTTGCCCAGGCATCAAAATTTTCATACCACATTATGATTAATGCGGAACCTAACAGCTATAGCTTCACCGGCGCGTTAAACGTAATGAAACGCGTTATAAG
>CAMLFI010000121.1 GCA_946479225.1 uncultured Mucilaginibacter sp.
AACACATCCATTAATAAAAGTTTTGGCGAAACCTATTCCTATGGGGAAACAGCCAGTGTAAAAAATACCAGCTTTTTTAACAGCGAAAGCACTAGCAATACCAGCAACAGGGGGCATAGGGGTAACGTAAGGCTTAATTACGATTTTGATAAATATAATAACATACAGGTAGACCCCACTTTTAACTATACAACCAGCAATACAGGCAGTAACTCTTTAAGCGATAATATAAACCATTTTACTACCGGTTTTGAACACCGCGCACTACAGAGCACCACCGAGAATAAAAACAGCACCAGCGGAGTGGGCTTGAACGTTATTTACCAGCACATTTTTAAAAAACCACGCAGAAATGTTTCAATTGCCCTGGGTATAAACAGTACAGACAATAAAGCCGATGGAAAAACATTCACCGACTACAGGTTTTATGCTGATGAGACCCAGAATGTTTTGCTGCGCGATTCGGTAGCGCACTTATTAACCCGCAGAACAAGCAATAATACCACCTACAATACCACAGTAACCTTTTTAGAGCCGCTCACGCAAAATTCGCAGTTGGAATTTACTGGCAGATTTAACAGGAACGTTATTGATAATTCGGCCAAAGCAGACACGGTATTGGCTAACGGACAGTTAAGGGAGCTAACCCGCCTTAGCAATATATTTAATTACGCTTTTAACGAAACCCGTTTAACGCTTAACTATACCTATAACGGCAAAAAGATAAACTTGTCGGCAGGCGGAACGGTATTGCCGACAGTTTTAACAGGAACGCGGATCAATAATAATACTAACCAGCCGGTATCATCGTCCATAAGCAGTTTCAGAGTGATACCTGTGTTGCGGTTTACCTATATATGGTCAACTTCGCAAAGGTTCAATATAACCTACAATGGTAATAACAACCTTCCCGAATTCCAGCAGATCCAGCCGTTTACAGACCGTTCAGATCCTATCAACATAACAACAGGTAACCCTAACCTTAAGCCGGCCTTTACCAATTCGGTTAACGCATCGTACAATAATTATATAGCCAATTCCAAAATAAACATCAGTTTATCGGTAACAGCCTCTGAGGTGAAGAACAAGATAGTTACCAATGTAATCCAGCGGCCCGAATTGATATCAACCGGCCCCGACAGGTACAGAACAATTTTTGAGACAACCTTTATCAACCTTGATGGTGCAAAATCTGTAAATGGTAATTACCAGTTTTCAAAACAGCTGGCAGACAGGCGTTACACACTTTCGTTTAGCGGTGGGGTTAATTATGGTTATAATGTTGCCATGAGTAATAATGTGCTTTATCACAGTACACAATGGAGCGTTAGAAACAGTTTTGGCCCGAAAATTAACCCTAATGATGTTATAGAGATCAACCCATCTATACAGCACACAATTACGCGCACCTTTACCTCGTTGCCGGGCAATACACCTACGCAGTTACAAACCACATCGCTTGTGCTTGATGGAAGGTTTGTGTTTAACAGCGGCTGGCGGTTTAGCTACAGCGCATCAAAAAACTTTGTAACCGGTTTGAGCAACTTTAACACCAACCCGCTGGTAATAAACGCGGGAGCCGAGCGGCAGCTGGCTAAAAAGAACAACCTGTATTTAACCTTTAATGTATATGATATTTTAAAGCAGAACAATTTTATACAGCAAAACGTAACCGCACAGGGCGTAACCAACACATTGTCTAACTCGCTTAGCCGGTACTTTATGGTGGGCCTTAGGGCAACTTTTCAAAAATGGGGAGGCAGGCCAAAACGTAACGGTCAGGACCTGAAACGTAAAGGTGATGGTAGCTTTATTTATTAAATGAGTATTGACATGAAATGTGCCTCCTTTGGGCTTACACTGATATGCCTAGCAGCGTTTACAAATGCTAACGCCCAAAAACTACCCAATGTGCAGCAAACAAGCGTGCGCGCACCGGCTAATTTAAAAATAGATGGCAAGCCAACCGAGTGGGGCACATTTGCTGCCTATAATAATGCTACAAGCCTGCTTTATACCATGGCCAATGATGATAAAAATTTGTACCTGACTTTACAGGCAAGCGACCCAAATGTGCTTACCAAAATTACCAACTGTGGGGTTTTATTAACTATCCATCCGTTTGGCAAAAAAAGCGGTAAGGATATAGTTTCAATCAATTACCCGGTATTTGAGTTGCGATATAACACTAAGCCGTTTATTAGATTTAGTAACTCCAGCGGATTAACATCAGAGCAACGAATAGCCATAAATTCAAATCCCGACTCGATGCTTGTGTTAGCCAATAAAAAGCTAAAGGCAAACGATAAATATATTCGCACCAGCGGCATTGCTGATGTTGATACCATGCTGTCTATTTATAACGAAAAAGGTATTACTGCTAATGAAATTTTTACAAAAGGACCCGTTTATAACTACGAGATAGCAATACCCCTGAAATACCTTAACTTAAAGGGAGGAGCCTCGGCTAAATTCTCCTATCATATTGTGTTAAATGGAATAAACGTAGACAGGGATTCCGGGCTTAAAATTACGAAGCAGCCGGATGGGAAAATGTTAGTTTCAATGGCTCCGGGCGTTGTTACCATACAAAATAAAGATATGCCTGCCGTTATGGCCACTACCGATTTTTGGGGTGAATACACTTTAGCCAAATAGCCATGAAAAACCTAAAGATGCTTTTATTTTTAACAATTGCATTTGTTAATGCTAATGCCCAAAAACTCCCAAGCGTTCAGCCGGATGGCGTTAGAGCACCTGCCAATGTGAAAATTGATGGTAAAACAGAGGAGTGGGGCGAATTTAAAGCCCGTAACAGCGCTACGGATATTTTTTACACCATTGCTAATGATGATAAGAAGCTATATCTCGTTATTCATACTGAACAGGGCACAGTTACAAGCCGGGCTGCAGTTGGAGGCATCAGGCTGTTGGTACAAGCCAATGGCTCAAAAAGCATGCAAGGGGCTAAGGGCGTCAAATTTCCTTTTTTTGAAAAAGGTTTCCGGATAGTTTTCCCTGTAAAAAAAATTGGAGAAGTAAACACACCAGCGCAAGGCGACTCCATAATGAAGGTTTATAATCAAAGGATAGCTAGTAGTGTAAAATGGATATACACCACAGGGATGGCGGGTACAGACAGCCTTGTATCTGTATACAACGATAAGGGTATTCAGGCAGCGGGCGCGTTTGACCAAACCAGGGGCTATACCTGCGAAATGGCAATAGACCTGGCTTTGTTGGGAATAACTGCAGATGCGGCAAGTAAGTTTAGCTATAATATCACCATCAATCCCGCCGGGCCTGGTAAAATGTCAATGCCCGGGTTCACGCTGGTTAGTGGCACCAATGCCGACGGAAGCAAGATGAACGATGCACAGTTCGCGGCATTCAACACAGATTTTCAAAACAGAAACAACATTATATATGCCACTACTGATTTTTGGGCTGAGTATACTTTAGCCAAATAAATCTTATCATGAAAAAAATCACACTACTCTTTCTATCGGCATTTACTTTTTTACAGGCCAACGCCCAAAAGCTGCCCAATAAACAGGAAGCCAGCGTTCGCATTCCGGTAAACGTAAAAATTGATGGGAAGGCAACAGAATGGAGCAATAGTTTTCAGGCTTATAACAACGCCACCAGCGTATATTATACTATGGCTAACAACAATGATTTTGTTTACCTGATAGGGCAAATTAATGAGCCTGATGTTGTTGAAAGAATTAATAAATATGGATTTACGTTTGAAATATACAAAAAGGAAAATCCGGTTAACGACGAGCTGATCGGCATAACTTCGCCGCCGCCCATCTATCCTAAATATTTCACAACTACTTTGTACACCGCAACCAGGGCACCTGACATCTCGTTGGCAAAAAATAGGATGAAAAGCTATAACGAGGCATTACAAAAACATCATAAATTATTGGTAATTAAAGGCATTCCGGGTTTTGACACCGTTTCTGTTTATAACGATGAACCCGGCATTAGGCTGGCAGAAGCAGTAGATATTAATCTTAATTATACGTTTGAGTTACAGATTCCTATGCGCTATGTTAAACTTTTAAAAGGCGAGGATAAACAGATATTATACCACTTCACTGTTAATACCAGCCCGCCATCGTTCATGCGATCGCCCAAAGAGCCCTACACGCCTGAACAGTTGGCATATATTGAAGAAGCAGAAGCCCGAATAGCCAAAAAAAATGCAGCTACAGATTTTAAAGCGATTTATACTTTAGCTAAATAAACCTTTTCATGAAAAAGACCATGCTATTTTTAATAGCCGCGTTAGCCTTTACAAATGCCAGCGCCCAAAAATTACCTAATAAACAGGAAGCCAGCGTTCGTATACCCTCAAATGTTAAAATTGATGGCAAGGCTACGGAATGGGACAACCAGTTTCAGGCCAATAACTACAGCACCGATTTGCTTTACACCATGGCGAATAATGATGAAGAATTATACCTCATTATTAAAGCGGGCGACGGGGACGTAATTAACAGAATAGTTGATGGTGGAATTACCCTCACCATTAAAAATGCAAATGGCGTTAATGATAATATAAACATCACCTTTCCTTATACAGAAGGTAAACAGACCCTTAGTTTTCCTTTAAAGGTTACCTACACTAAAGACTCGGAACGACCCGTAGATATTGTAGTTATGGAGTATAATAAGAAACTTAGGGATAACCACAAATTTATAAAAGTTACAGGGGTTAAGGGTGTAGATACATTAATATCTCTATACAACGAAAAAGGTATCCAGGCCAACGAGCTCCTTGATGAAAAAAAGGCCTACACTTTAGAAATAGCTGTAAAACTTAGCTCGCTGGGGCTGTCAGCAAATAAGGAAACGAAATTTTCCTATCAACTGAAGATCAACGGCATCAGGCATTACGAACCTTTTGCCGGTAAAGTTATTATGGCGGGCGGCGGCGAAGTATCACCTGAAGTTGCAGCCCAGGCCGTGGCAGAAATGAATGCAAAATTTGCTGCAAGGTACGCTACTGCAACCGATTTTACCGGCGAGTATACTTTAGCCAAATAGCTATGAAAAAACTACAATTACTTTTAATTGCCGCGTTAACTTTTACAAATGTCTTAGCCCAAAAACTGCCCAGAATACAACAGGCGAGTTTGCATGCGCCTACCAATATTAAAATAGATGGTAAGGCCACAGAGTGGGAAGGGAAATTTCAGGCTTATAACCCCGGAAGTCGGGTGTTTTATACGCTGTCAAATGACAGAGAAAATTTGTACCTGATTGCGTGCATGGAAGAAAAAAACGGTAATTTTAAGGCTATAGTCGCGGGAATTACCTTGACTATACAGCTGCCAAAAGGTGCATCAGGAGATAAAAAGTCATCGGTAATTACTTACCCTACTAAAGGCAAAGTTGATGAAAGGGACAAGATAAACGATCATATGCATTTGGTTTATAATCTTAAGGATGACAAGAGAAAACGCGACTCAGTACAAAATATTACCAATAAAATGATGGCTACCGCTTTCAAGCTTATTGATGTATCGGGCCTGAATGATATTAGTGAAACTTCCATTCCTGTTTATAATTTACAGGGAATACGTGTAGCAGCAAAGATCAGTGACGAAGCACAATATGTTTATGAGTTAGCCATCCCCTTAAAATATCTGCGTAATTATATAGAGAGCACCGGTAAATTCAATTACAGCCTTAAAGTTAACTCCCCTGCAGATAACGTCCCTGCCGGAAATGGTAGATTAATGATGACAAATACGGCAGCAATGGGTCCTGATATGGCTTATCAGCTTTATTCAACTGACTTTTCAGGAGAATACACGCTGGCAAAATAACATTGATGGTATAAATTCTGCTAATAAAAAAGGCCCCGGTCAATCACCGCGGGCCTTTTGGGTATAATATATGATAGGGGAAAATTGCGCTTAATTTAAACCACGCCTGCCTGCAACGTTACTTGCAAAGTTAGGGCGGTTGTCGTTACCGCGTCCGCGGTTATCATTTTGCGATGGCCTTCCTTCGCCACGTCCGGGTTGCGATGGTTGTTCAAACCTGCCGTTTCCACGGTTATCATTCCCACGGTTATTGTTCCATTGGTCCTGGCGACCGCCTCTGTTATCATTGCGGTTGTCGTTTCCTCTTGCCCAATCGGGGCGGGTATCATTACCTCTGTTACGGTCGCGGTTATCGTTTCCTCTGTTCCAGTCAGAGCGGTTGTTACCGGCATTTCTATCCCAATCTCTACGGTTGTCGTTACGGTTATCATAACGTCTCCAGTCAAACTGGTTACCACGGTACCTGGTGCGGTAAACGGTATGATTTAAGTACGGGCGGTTGGCGTGGATCTGAACCCTGCGCACGTTGCGCCAGTTATAGTTGCGGTATGCACCTGGCAGGTAAACTGCTGATATCCAATCGTAACCATCGTTATAGTAGTACAGGTTTTCGCCTACGCTGTAGTAAGCGTCAACTTCAGGCAGGTAGTAATAATCGTCGTATACGGCCACCGGCCTTTGTACCACAACCGGGCCACCCAAATTAAAACCCACACTCACATGTACCTGCGCACTGGCGCTATTGAAAGCAAAACCACTAAGGGCTAATGCTGATATTATGGCTAACTTTTTCATTTTCTTCTCGTTTTATTTGCATTTATGACGATGAAAAAGCAGCAGGGTTTAACCGATTATGGCTATAAATCCCTTAATATAAAATAAAATATCAGGCATTAAACCTTCAAGGCAATTAGACTTCTAAGCGAAAAATTACGCGGCAAGGCTTGGGTTAGCCTTTACGTTCTCAATCAGGTAATGGTTCTTCAATTCGGCCTCTGATATGACGACGTTAAAGTCATCAAAGCGCACGCCATCCTCAAAAGCATACAAAATGTATCCTCTTTTACTGGCATCGTAAGCGCCAAGCTCAAATATTTCGTCGTAATCCTTGCCCTTTATCTTCGCGCCTGTTACCAGCTGGTAGGCGTCGGTTATGTGTTCAAATATGATGTTTTTCATAGTGGACAGGGTAATACAATAATGTTGCCAGTTTTTCGGCGACTTTATAACGATGGATTTCAACTATCGCTATATAGGCTGGAAAAATGTTTCACGCTGAAACAAAAACGGCCGTTTTTACAAGATGTTTGTTATCAGTAGGTTATACCATATCCACAGCTAAATTTACTGACTTATAAGTAGTTTCATTTTGTTTCACATCAAAATATCAAATAATTGATAATCAGTAATATAGATAAAAATATCGTTTCACGCGTTCCATTTGTTTCATATATTTAGTGAAACGCGCACACACCTTGCGATGCGTTTATTCTATAGCTTTTGGCCATATTTTAGCAATGCTTTTGCCATCTTTGC
>CAMLFI010000122.1 GCA_946479225.1 uncultured Mucilaginibacter sp.
GTAAGTATATGCGCTTACCCAAACCGGCAATACCATATATTTTATGGCATTATTATTATAAGTGGTATCGGTATCGCCTATGCGTTGTTCATCGCCGCCTATGTCGTTACATATGGCATTATTTATGGTAGGCACGGTTTGCTCCTGCGCTTTTTCAAACCCGCTTTCTGGGTCAAGCTGGTAGGTTTCTGATCGGAAGCCACTCAAATAGCTTTCATTAAATTTTTTAAGCTTCGCAAAGTTCCAGGGGCCCAGCTTGCTCAGCGTTTTCTCTGGCAAAGATTTGCTGGCCGGTACTTCCAGATCATTAAACTCGCAATGCACCGTTCCACTGGCTGATGACCAGCTTGTATGCCTTACCTGCCGTGTTTTGGTCTCGGTGCGGCCATTAACGGTTTCGGTATAGGTTTCGGTGGTATAGTAATAATCGCCGCGCTCGCCGGTATAGTCCGTTACTGTATCGGTATCATAGGTAAAGTAAGGCAAATATACACCTGTTAATGCCGACGCACTGCCGTTAACTTTAGCAGCCAGATCATTGGGTGCCCACCAAAGGCCCTTAAGCCATTTGTTAAAATAGACAATGCCCTGCTCGCGGGTAACATCAAATGGCAAAACGTAATGCGGCGGCACATACTGCTTGCCGCCATCCAATTTCAAAACCAACGGCGCGGTACAAAACGCGCATTTGTCTGACGATACAAAGGAATCTAACAAAGTTTGCGAACCGCAGTTATCGCATTGAACGGTCTTTATGCTGTCGCTTTGTTTTTCAACATCTATACCCGCTACAAAATCATCCAGATCTACAGCGACTATATCGCACTCTTCGCCGGCATCAATAGCGCTGGTTTGGCCGCAATGGTCGCATTGCAGCGTTTGACTGCCGGGTTTGTAGTAAAGCATTGCGCCGCAACCGGGGCATTTAAGCGAGTTGCTTACCTGGGCAGTGTTAGTATCGGGCATAAGGCGTTTAAAGGTTTGGTTTTTATGACGTTAAAGTTAGGCCAACGGCGGAGGTACTGCATCAAACAGATCGGCTACCTCGATAACAGTTTGAGCCGTAGCCCAGCTGGCCATTCCCTTTTTCCATAGCATGGTGTCTTTATTTATTTGTTTGTTACCGATCATTGCCGCGATATCCGAAAGGCTGTGCGGCCCATCCGCTTTACCATTAATTACAATATGATATTGATTGCCTGCGGGTAGTGGCGGTGGCGCTTCACCACCGGGTGCATTGGCATCAAATTGCCCTTGCTTAAATATATTGCCTACCTGGCCCATCATGGCAGCGCCTACGCCGAGGCCCATTCCTGCCGCGCCCAGGTTACCGCCAATACTGTTTTCGGCAGATTTTTCGATGGCGTTGGCTGCCTGAAATTGCGCATAAGCGCCCAGGTTGCCCAAAATACCCATCTGACTGCGCTTATCCAATATTTCCTCTACTTCGGGCGGTAATGATATATTCTCAACCAATAGTTTGGCAAGGTTAAGCCCCATCTCTGCAAAATCAGGTTGAATATTGGTAGCTATCAATTGCCCCATTTCGTTGTAATTAGCCGTTAGGTCCAGTATGCCGATCTTTGATTCGGCAACCGCGTCCATCCCTCTTGAGCTTACTATATTGCGCAATTGTTCATTAATATCACTTACAATAAACTGCGGGTTGGTTGCCGATATGCTTGTTAAAAATACCGCGGGGTTATCTACTTTAAAATTGAATGAGCCGAATGCCCGCAACCTAACCGGACCAAATTCGGCATCGCGTATCATTACCGGGTTTTTAGTGCCCCATTTCTGATCGGTGAATGTACGGGTGCTTATATAATAAACATCGGCTTTGAACGGACTGTTAAAACCATGTTTCCAGCTCATTAAAGTGGTTAGTATAGGCATGTTCTCGGTAGTTAACTCATAAGTTCCCGGCGAGAAAACATCGGCTATTTTGCCTTCATTTAAAAACACCGTCACCTGCGATTCGCGCACGATCAGCTTCGCTCCCATCTTTATGGCGTTATCCTGCCGCGGGTATTTCCATACCAATGTATCGTGTGTGGTATCAACCCACTCAATTACATCTATAAATTCGCTTAAAAGTCTGCTAAAAAGGCCCATTTTGTTTAAACAACGTTAGTTTTTCTTTCATAAATATGAATAAAAAACTGCCATTTTGTTACAACAAGATCAGTTTTTTTTAATAAATAACCCACAATCACGTAAAGGACTTATAAAGCTATTGTATGGTCTGCGCGGAAGGGAGCTATTAGAATTCCGGGGTGATATAACTCGCCAATAAATTTGGCACCTCTGCCTTATTATAAAAAGCCGATATATTATGCTGCATTGCAGGGCTAATTTTCGCCCCGTTATCATTCTCAAGTTTAACCAACCATTCAGCGTATGTTGTATCGGCAAGCGTGTATTCATTTAGTACGGATAAATTCCCGGTGTCATAATTAATATTAGGCAACACCATTGGTCGGCCATCTGCTAATGTAGCAAGTGCCAGATCGTAGTTTACCATAATACTATCCATACTTTTTAAAAACAGTTCTTCGCAGGTAACGCCTGGGTATTTAAAATCCATTTTTTTTAATGGACCAATCTTAGGTAATCTATGCACAAGTCGCGCAAGCAGTTTAGCCATTAAACCCGTTCCGGAATTAGATGTAGTGTTTTGCTTGAATGCGTTTTGTGGTATACGGTCGCTGAAAGTTTTTCGGCTGAAGGTTTGGTTGGATAGCCTGATACCCGCCTTATCTGATTGCCGCGCTACACGGGCCAATTCAGGAAACAGATCTCGCACACCCCAGCGAAAAGTTGATATAGAGGATTCGAGGTTTGGAAATACAGTTTTCAGATCCTGACCATATACTTTACGGAATGCCCGTTCTAAAACCGGAGTAGCTATCTCAAAACCTATAAAATTATGAAAGGCGACGCTGGCGTAGTTGCCTTTGGCGATCTGGATCACATCAAAGGCAAACTCTATTCTGCTGTGCGAGGTATGGTCATCATCGTAAGTAATTACATCCCCGAATTTCTTCTTCAACTGCGGATAGTCGATAGCGACAGATACGTTAGTGGCAAGCGAGTGGCCATACTTGTCGGCCATGTAGTGCGACAGGGCACCCAATGCAAAGGCATATTCGTTAAGATTGTTAGCTTCCTTTATCAGCGTTAATATAAAATCGCCGCTGCGCACATAATGTAACAGGTTGGTAAAATACGGACTACCGAAAGGCATATATCCCATATCGGCTACCAGGCTGCCGCCGTAAGTATAGGCATAGGCTTTTGTTAACTCATCAGTGGTTGCCTTCGGATATTTTTTTAACAGAAGGGGTTTAATATTTCCGGCCCACTCGGCATCAATTATGGCTTCATGTGCAAGGATAGAGAAGCCGCGTGCGGTATTGAAGGCGACGATACAGCACAAAAGCAACAAAAGGCGTTTGCTTAGATTTATATGCTTTATGATAATTGCACAGTTGAACATGCTTAGTTGTAGTTCACTATGCAAAGGTCTGTTTGTAGTTTAAGCTGAAGCTTGGCTTTAAATTACTATATCATTAAATAAATAAGTCGGTTTTGATAAGAATTTACTATTTATTAATAAACGAAAGACGTTGAGTTAACCAATTCCTAACAAAGGAATAATGTGGACGGCATGGGCTCTATTTTTCGCCCTAAAACCCGCTGATTTTTTTGCTCCGCTACCGGAGCAAAATCCACCCATTTTACAGCGCATTGATTATCAAATATTTAAATCAATTCTACAGCTAAATTTCCTGACGAATAAGTTGTTTCACTTTGTTCCGCTCTAAAATTAAACAGTTGATTATCAACAATTTGAAAAAACGCTTACTCCGCTTTGTTCCAATTGTTTCACCCTCGCAAGCGGAACAAACACTATGGTTACACGCCTAACCTTTCCAGTATCTCCTGCACAGAAAACGTGGCCCCGCATACAAACTCGTCAGACGCGCCATAGTAAATGGTGATGGTATCGCCGTCAACCACATGCCCATTGGTAAACACCACATTACCGAAGAATCCGCTTAGCTCATAAGGTTCGGTGGGTATCATAATGGGGGCTTCGGCTCGTGCTATAACCTTGGTAGGGTCGTTCAAATCAAGCAGGAAAGCGCCCAGGCAATACTGATGCTCTTTGTTGGCGCCGTGGTAGATCTCCAGCCAACCCTTGTCTGTTTTAATGGGCGCAGCACCCGCGCCAACCCGGGCGCTGTCCCAACTGTCGGGCCTGGTTTTAATAATGCATTTGTGCCTGCCCCAGTGCACACCATCCGGCGATTCAGCTATCCATATGTAATTACCGCCGATATCCACGCTGCTTGGGCGGTGCAGAGCGTAGTATAAGCCATTTATCTTTTCCTCAAAAATGGCGCAGTCCTTATTATGGGGCGGCAGTATCATGCCGTGGCGCTCAAAGGTTTTCCAGTCCCTTGTAGTACGCATTCCCACTCCTACGCCATTGCCTGATACGGAGGTGAAGGTTAGGTAATAAGTATCATCTATCTGCGTAACCCTGCAATCCTCAATACCAAAGGCTTCTAAATAGCCCATTCCAAACAGCGAACTGTAACCTTCGGGTTCGTAAAAGTTAAGGCCGTCATCGCTGCAAAGCAAACGCAGGTGCGATAGGGTGGTGAGGTAATCCAAACCCATATAACGTATAACTCGCGGATCGGTAGTGATGAGTTCAGGGTGTTCGGCAGGTAGCTCTATTATCTCGGTTTTGCCCAGTTCGTTAAGGATTGGGAAGAAGATGGAGCCTTCCTTTTGTACCGCGTTCTCTGCCACCCGAACAATGAGCCAGATCTTGCCATCAAATTTAAATACACCCGGATTAAGCAAACAAATAATATGCAGGCCTTCCTCGCTTGGCGGCAGGTCAGCTGGTTTTAGCAATGGGTTTTGGGGGAAACGGCGGGCGATATCACTCATATTTACCTTTATGAGATAACAGGTGGTTTAACCATTAGTTTTATTTGATCTTACCTAAAACGCAAATTCCCCCTTCACTTATTTAAGCATAATCCTTAATATTGCCTTAATGGGTTTTTTACAGATCCCCGGGTTGGGAACAGTACACTTTCATGAATACGGAACAGGTAACAAACCGCTGTTGGCTTTTCATGGCTATGGTATGACCGGCAAACAGTTCCATGTTTTGGAGCAGTCTGTTTTAAAGGAGTATCATATATACGGCTTTGACCATTTTTTCCATCATCAAAGCAAATTAGATAACTGGACCGAAGAACAAATAGTTGCGGGTATGCCACGCACCATGATACGACACTACGCCGAGGAGTGGTTTAAACTGCATGACCGTCAGCGGTTCTCGGTAATGGCCTACTCCATCGGTGCCAACCTGGCACTTATATTGGTTGAGGAATTTCCTGATCTTATTGATGAGGTTATCCTGATGGCGCCTGATGGCTTGTCTGTTTTTAAAGGCTTTCATTTTTTATTGCATCAGGGTTCCGGCAAACGCCTGTTTAGGCACCTAACCAAAAGCAAATGGATGGCTACGTCGCTGCTAAAAAATTTGCTGCGTATTGGGTTTATCGACCAAAGTTTATATGATATTGCTTACAATGAGTTGGATACACCAAAAAAGCGTTTGGATGTATATTACACACTTAACCTGATGCGCCTGCTTACTCCAGATACCGAAAAGCTAGCAGACCTTATCAATCAACATAAAATAAAGTGTATTTTAATATTTGGCAAGCACGACAATTTATTTCCGCATAAAAAAGCGTTGCCATTTATTGAAAAACTAAACGACCCGGCAATACATCACGTTGATTTGGGCCATTGGCTAATAGTACCCGCGCTTGACGAATATTTAGTTAAATTTGGAGGACAGAACGCGGCAGAGCATCTGCCCCAGGTAAACCAATAACAAAGCCAACAGTGATATACATAATAGCCGCAACTTTATTGTTTATGATATTGCGCTTTACGGTTACGCTGTTCAATTTTTTATCCGATCCTAAATTGCGCCGCGTAAACCGGCAATACACAGACCTTGTGTCAATTCTTATTCCGGTTCGCAACGAGTCACGCGACATAATTGCGTTATTGGAATCTATAAAGGGGCAGAATTATGATAATTATGAAGTGATCATTCTAGACGATGACTCAAACGATGATACCTACAAATTATGTAAGGCTTTTTGCGACAGGCATCAAAATTTCAAAATAATAAAAGGAGAACAACTTGCTGCCGGCTGGACGGGTAAAAACTTTGCCTGTCATCAGTTGTCGCTCGCTGCCAAAGGCAATTTTCTATTATTTCTGGATGCTGATGAGCAGGTGCATAACGGACTGATAAATACAGCAATTTACCGTATGCATCAATATAAATTGGGCTTATTAAGCGTGTTTGCCAACCCCGATATGCTTACACCCGGCGAACGTATAGTGGTGCCGCTGCTGCATTACCTACTTTTGGGGTTGCTGCCGCTGAGGTTAGTATATCTGATAAAAAATCATTTTGTTGCCACAGCAAGCGGACAGTTTATGCTTTTTAACGCCGACGTTTACCGGCGCCATCAATGGCACACTCAAGTAAGAGATAAAATTGTAGAGGATTCCGAAATAATGCGAATGGTTAAAGCAGCAGGATACCGCGGGGAAATCCTGCTGTCAAACAATATGCTTACCAGCCGCATGTACAAAAGTTATTTGGGAGCGATAAATGGCTTTAGCAAAAATGTTCTTTCAGTTTTCAACTACAACATTATTTGGTTTTTGATATACATTCTATTAACTATTGCCGGACCAATGATGGTTATCATCACGCTAAACATCCCGCTTATATTGTTTATGGCAGCAATTATTATAATCGGACGCATTATGGGATCGCTGTCAGCAGGTCAAAATCCGGTATTCAATCTAATTTTGCACCCCTTGCAAATGATAAGCCTTACTGCAATTGCCTTTGTTGCTATTCAAAAACACCTTACCCATACTGTGATATGGAAGGGACGGCGCATATAAAGTAATTTCCATTAAATATTTGCTTAAATTTGCAACGTATGGGGGCACTTCAGCTACAAGTTACTATTGATAAAGATTCCGGCTTTTGCTTCGGTGTTATTTATGCTATTGATATGGCCGAAGATATTCTTGCCGAAGATGGTTACCTATATTGCCTGGGCGATATTGTACATAATGACGAAGAGGTTCAACGCCTTAAGGCGAAAGGCTTACGCATTATAGACCACTCTGCTTTAAAAGACCTGCACAACGAAAAAGTGCTGATACGTGCGCATGGTGAAGCACCCGAAACGTACCGCACA
>CAMLFI010000123.1 GCA_946479225.1 uncultured Mucilaginibacter sp.
TGGCGCAAACTGGGTTGCGTATTTAGAGGTATACAGGGTTTGTATATGAGCGCCTCTAATATCCATTACCTTAAAAACCTTATTGCCGTTCTCGCTGGTTTGATAATATATTTTGCTGTCATCCGCAGAGAACTGCGCATCTATTCCCACCTTGCTCACTAACTGTGGCTGGCCGCCTGTAGCGGGAATAATGTAAATCCCCGGATTGCTGCCAAAGGCAAAACCCAAAACGTTGTTGCCCGCGCCTTTGCGGTAGATGATCTTGTCGCCTTTGTTGGAGAAGGTTGGGTTATAGTAAAAACCTTTTTCGCTAGTAATGCGCGTTACCTGTTTGGTGGCCAGGTCAATGCTGTTAATTGCCCCTTTAAGTTCGTCGCTCCAGGATACATACACCAGCGACTTACCATCCGGACTAAATGCGGGGTCATATTGGAAATCCTTTAAAGTATCTATTCTTACAGGTTCGCCTTTTGGCAGTTCTTTTATATAGATATAACCTGCCGCATTAAAGGCCACAAATTTGCCATCCGGCGAAGTTGTGAGTTGTCTTATCATTTTCGGCATAAACTCCTCCTGGTACACCTTCTGCGGGAAATGCAGCGCGTCAGTTATAGTTTGTGTGGATGTTACCTCAAACGGTATCTGCGATGCAGTAACCGCATCTATATCCAGGTTCCATATTTTTCCTTTAGCATAAAAGATGATGTGCTTGTTATCTGGTGTCCAGTTAAAGTTAGGGTAGGTGCCGAATATGGCCCATGTTTCCTGCTGGTCGTGAGACAGGTCATCATAAACCGGCCATTCCTCAGCGGTTTCCAAATTGCGAAGATTGAGCACAGATTTTAATCTTGTGCGCCTCACAAAAGCCATCAACTTACCATCGGGCGATAACTGGGGGCGGCAGGCGCCGCCTGCACCACCGGTAACCGTTTCTATTTCCCCTGTTTTACGGTCTAGTCGTTTTATGGCATAAATACCGGCATAAGGGTCTTTGTTGTATTGAAAGGTAGGTCCTGGTGTTACATCCTCGCTCCAGTAAATGTAATTACCATCCGGCGAAACAATAGGCTCTCCGGCATCCTGCTGGTCATTTTTGCGTTTGGTTAACTGCACGCCTTCACCGCCTGTTTTATGATATAGCCACATCTCACCGGCCCCTAATGAGCGTGTACCGGTAAAATGTTTACGCGCTACCAAATACTGCCCGTCAGGCGTCCACGAGGCATTATTTAATAATCTAAATGTTTCTTTGGTAACAGAATGTTTATTGCTGCCATCGGCATTTATTATCCATATGTTATCGCCGCCTTCTCTGTCGCTGGTAAAGGAGATCAGCTTTCCATCCGAACTAAACCTGGGCTGTACCTCCCATGACTTACCGCCCGAAAGTAAGGTTGCTTTGCCGCCGGTAACGGGCATGGTATAAATATCGCCAAGCAGATCAAAGGCAATACTTTTGCCATCGGGACTAACATCTACGTTCATCCATGTGCCTTCATCGGTAGTGATAGTAACTTTTTTTGAAGTGCCCGGCGGGTTTTCTACGTTCCATTTGTTTTGGGCGGTAGCGGCTATACAAGTAGCAAGCAGAACGATATATAGAGGCAGTATCTTCATCATTTTATTCTTTATGCTGCTAAGTTAAAACTATTGATACATTTTAATAGTTTTGAAAGCGCGACAAATAACATGACCATTCAACAAATCCTTAAAACCTATTGGAACCATGATAGCTTCCGCCCAATGCAGGAAGACATTATCCAATCGGTACTGTTGGGTTATGATACATTGGCATTGTTGCCAACCGGCGGGGGTAAGTCGGTTTGTTTCCAGGTACCGGCTATGGCCAAAGAGGGGATATGTATTGTGGTGTCTCCGCTGATAGCGCTGATGAAGGATCAGGTGGAGAATCTTAAAGCCAAAGGTATTGAAGCAATTGCCATTGTATCGGGCATGGGTAAGCGTGAGGTTGATATAGCATTGGATAATTGTATATACGGCGGCGTTAAGTTCCTATATCTATCACCTGAGCGGTTATTGTCTGAATTGGTGCGTGAGCGCATAAAATATATGAACGTTAACCTTTTTGCGGTTGATGAGGCGCATTGCATCTCCCAATGGGGATATGATTTCCGGCCACCATACCTGCATATCGCAGACCTGCGGGAGTTGCACCCTCGGGTGCCTGTTCTGGCTTTAACAGCCACCGCTACGCTGGAGGTTAGGGAAGACGTTCAGCAAAAGCTGCTTTTTAAAAATGCAGCTGTGTTTACCCAAAGCTTTGAACGACGGAATATAGCCTACGTAGTAAGGCAAGAAGAGGATAAATTACGTAAACTGCTTGAAGTTGTAAGCAATGTTAAAGGTAGTGGAATTGTGTATGTTCAAACCCGCAGAGAATGTGCCGAGTTGGTAAGGTTCCTTACAGACAACCACGTTAGAGCTGATATGTACCACGCCGGCCTAACACCTGATGAACGCGCCAAAAAACAGGAAAGCTGGAAAAAGAATCAAACACGCGTTATAGTGGCAACAAATGCTTTTGGTATGGGCATCGATAAGGCTGATGTTAGATTTGTTGTGCATAAGGATGTGCCGCAAAGTTTGGAGGCTTATTACCAGGAAGCGGGCCGGGCCGGGCGCGATGAGCTTAAAGCCTATGCGGTTTTGTTATATAATCAGGCGGATAGATTCAAAATGCTGAAAAAGTTTGAGCTGAGTTTCCCAACTGTTGATGAGATAAAGAAAGTTTATAATCATTTAGGCAGCTACTACCATATAGCTTTTGGCGCGGGGGCTGGGGTAAGCTTTGACCTGGATCTCGGTGATTTTTGCTCGCGATTTAAACTGGATGTCATAAAAACGGTTAACGCGTTAAAGTTTCTTGAAAAAGATGAATACATCAGCTTTAACGAAAGCGCCTTTTTGCCTTCGCGTTTCCGTTTTGATGTGGATCATGAAACGCTATACAATTTCCAGATACAAAACCAGGGCTGGGATGCTTTTATAAAATCGATCTTAAGATCGTATGGCGGGGCTTTTGAAAGTTATGTAAGCCTTAGAGAGTTTGATATTTCGCGGCGCAGTGGCCTAAGCGTTCAGCAGGTTATCGAAGGCCTGAAGCAATTACAGGAATACGGGCTGCTTAACTACTTCCCTCAAAATGATCAGCCGCAGTTAACCTTTATAAAGCCGAGGCAGCAACATCTGTATATTAACAAAGTTTATATTGAAGAGCGTAAAGCTTTGTATCAGCGTAAAATGGAAGCGGTTTTTGCCTATGCCTCGCATAAGCAATGCCGTAGCCAGCTTTTATTAGCCTATTTTGATGAGCCGGGTGCAGGTAAGTGTGGCGTGTGCGATGTTTGTTTGGAAGAGAAGAGAAAGTTTAACGCTGCTGATATAAGGGATGAAATTACAAACGATATAGCCCAACTGCTTGGTGATTCGCCCATGGATCTGGATACTTTGGTAAGTTCAATAAAGAACGGTGCCGAAAAAGAAATACTGGATACGATACGGCTATTGCTTGATGCAGGTAAGATCAGGTTTAATGGCGAGAAATACTATCTGTAAAACAGGCAACCCGACTTTTCCGCCCTCCAATCTCACAAAACTCTTTCTTTTTTAAAAAATTCGCCGACGCAATTCCTGCGTTTACCGACAAAAACCCCTACGTTGTCTAATATACACTATCTACCTGTAACGTTTTTCGGGTGAGGTCGTCATAAGGGTGTATTTAAAAATGATAAAAAGCATTCACAACGAAAATATTAAGATAATGAAAACTAAATTTTTAACCCTGATAACATTAATAACTTTAACAATAGCTACAACAAGCGCAACTTTTGCCAACGCAAAAACTAAAACCAATACTACCGTTTTAGATAACATCAACAGAATTACAAGTATTGAAGCCCATGGCAATGTTGAGATTTTGGTTACCAACGGCAGCAAAGACGGAGTAGAAGTATTGGATACTTACTACGATCAAAATGCCCTGGTGCAAAACGAAGCCGGTGTTCTGCGGGTATCGTCTTACAAAGCCGATAAACTGGTTATCATGGTAACAGTTACCGATCTTCGCGGTATATCTGCATCTGATAACGCAATGGTTAAATCGTACGGCAGATTTTCATCGCTCGACCTGAAAGTGGAGTTAAATGATAATGCCGCCGCGGAGCTTAAAATAGATGCTTTTGTAGCTAAGTTCACAATCAACGATCGCGCAAAAGCCGACATAAGCGGTACAATTGAGCACTATCAACTTAATTATAGCCGCTCATCAACCGTAAACAGAACATATCTGGCAACAGAAAGTCGTATAGAAAAAATCACTATACCGCTACCACAGTCGACTGTAGCAGTTGTCGACAGTGTAAATATTGCCAGCCTTTAATCTCACTTTGCAAAGTTCAACATATATTCTACTAAAAAGCTGCCCGGCTACGGGTGGCTTTTTTTGTTGATATTTTAAGTAAAACGTTATCTATCTTTATAACGCTAAATCAACGCCATTGGCACTTAGCAAACATTAACAATCAAGAAGCGTTGATTGTTAACCATAATTTATCTTCATGAAAACACTTTACAAATCAATCTCCCTGGTATCCCTTTCAATTTTGGTAATCACAGTTCAAAGCTGCAACACAGAATGTATTCAGGGTTCGGGCAAAAATGCCACTGATAAACGGCAGGTTGCTGAATTCACTAAACTGGATATTGCCGGAAGTTTTAATGTTACGCTTGTCCAGGACAGCTCTAATTCGGTGACTATTAATGCTGATGATAATATTATAAGTGTTGTTAAGACAGATATGAGCGGAGATAAATTAAAAATATCTACCGATAACAAGAATATATGTAGTTCAAAAGAGATAGCCATAACCATTGGAGTACGCAACTTAAAATCGATTGCTGCGTCAGGGGCGGTGGAAGTAACATCAAATGGCCGGCTCAATTTGGGTGACCTGGATTTGAATTTATCAGGCGCCACGAAAATTAATTTGAATATTGCAGCATCGAATGTTGAAACGAAGGGCAGCGGCGTAAATGATATTAGTTTAAAAGGACAAGCCAGCTCCCACGCTATCGAGTTAAGCGGCAGCGGAAATGTACATGCTTTTGATTTTGTGGTGGGCAATTATTCGATAGAAACATCGGGCCAGAGCGATTGCGAGATAAACGTATTGAACGAACTTAACATACACAGTACCGGCGCTAGCGATATTAAATATAAAGGCAATCCCACGAAAATAAATAAAAGCAAAACAGGCGCGCTATCGCTGGCTAAAGTAGAATGATAAAGTAAATATACCTGCTTTGCATACCTCGGTACAGCGAGGCGTACTATATAGATACTTAGTAAATTCTTAAAAATAAATTCCTATTTTTGCGCCTCGAAATTTTGAAGATGCATAAGCATCGGACATGAATTTCGGGGCGTTTAATTTAAAATACCACACATGAATATTTCACAGGAAAAGATCGATAACCTGAATGCAGTTTTAAAAATTAACATTGACCCTGCCGATTATCAGCAGCGTGTTGACAAATCAATAAAAGACCAGGCTAAAAAAGCCAAATTACCTGGTTTTCGTCCGGGTATGGTGCCACCAGCGCATATTAAGAAAATGTACGGCAAAAGCATTTTGGTTGATGAGATCAACAACCTTTTGTCTGATACATTGAACAATTATATAACCGAACAAAAGATAGAAGTATTAGGTCAGCCGTTACCAAAAATTGACGAAGCAAAAGAATATAACTGGGATTTTAACGATCAGTTTGAGTTTAACTATGAAATAGGCTTAGCTCCTGAATTCAATTTAGACTTCTCTTCAAAAGACAAATTAACGCAATACGTAATTAAAGTTGATGAGAAGACTTTAGCAGAACGTATCAAAAACATCCGTCGCAGCTATGGCAAGATGACAAATCCTGACGTATCGGCAGATGATGACGTGCTTTATGCGCAATTAACTCAGCTTTCTCCGGATGGTTCTGTTTTTGATGAAGGCATTGTGAACACAACATCTGTACGTTTAGATCAGATAAAAGACGAAGCTGTTAAAACTTCACTTATCGGTTTAAAAAAGGATGATGAATTGACCTTTGATATTCAGAAAGCTTGCGGTAGCGACGCGGTGAAGATCGCAGCTATTTTAGGTACAAATGAAGAAGAAGCTGAGCAGGTTAAATCAAACTTTAAACTGACTGTTAAAAACATTAACCGTTTAGAAGAAGGTGATTTGAACCAGGAGTTCTTTGATAAATTATTTGGTGCAGGTACGGTAACCGACGAAGCAGGTTTCAGAGCAAAAATAACTGAAGAACTGGAGAGCATGATGCAGCAAGATGCAGAACGCAAATTGCAGAACGACATCTACAATTACAGCCTTGATAAAGTTCAGTTTGAATTGCCTGATGAATTTTTGAAACGCTGGTTAAAAGCAACCAACGAAAAACTGACCGACGAAGAGTTGCAAGGCGGATATGCTGATTTTGCTAAGAACCTGAAATGGACCTTGATCGAAAACAGGATCATTAAAGACAATAAACTCGAGATAAAATACGAGGAGGTTTTGGCAGCAGCAAAAGCGAGCCTTGATGCACAGTTCAGAATGTACAGCCCACAGGCGCTTACAGATGAGCAGTTAAGTCAGTATGCCGTGCAGTATCTGCAAAATAAAGAGAATGCCAATAAAGTGTTTGAAGAAGTAAAAGCGCTTAAAACGATAGACTACATAAAAAGCGTAATTACTTTAGATAACAAGGAGATTGCTTACGACGCGTTTAAGGAATTAGCGCAGTAAGTAAATTCTAAATAATATTTTAGCAAAGGCATCTCAAAAGGATGCCTTTGTTGTTTAATATTTGTCTGAACTATGATTATACAAATCTTAGTCTATTTTTACTTTTAACAAACTTTATAATTAAAATAATATTCAACTAAAAACTATATTTATCGCGGGCTTATCCGCAAAACAAAAACATAAATACATATACACATGAGCAGTAATCCAGATAAAAACGAGTTTAGAAAATACGCTGTTAAACACCATCGCATTAGCAGCACTTATGTAGATAAATTTATAGGTCAGGCAAACCGATTTCCGCAAGGAATTGCTACTGTGCCAGGTGTTACGGGTTATACACCCTATATAATTGAGGAGCGTCAGTTAAATATCTCTCAATTAGATGTGTTCTCACGTTTAATGATGGACCGTATTATTTTCCTGGGCGATCCGATATATGACCAAAATGCCAATGTTAT
>CAMLFI010000124.1 GCA_946479225.1 uncultured Mucilaginibacter sp.
ACTTTATTACTTCTTCAATAGCGACCCCTATATTCCCGTTAGGTGCCTGTATATGCAGCAGGGCCGCTATGGTTGGTGCAATATCCGTCATGTTAGTAGCGCGGACGGTGCTGCCGTGTTTTACACCCCATCCCATAAAAACCAGCGGAATATGGGCATCATAGGGGTTCCAGGTGCCGTGGCCCGTTCCGGTAGGCGAATTTTGACCTACCCTGCGACCACTTAACCAGGCCGGTTGCAATATCACCTGTATTGCCCCACTATTTTGTCTGCTATAGCCATTTATAATACGCGTGCGTAAAGCTTCGGGCACGTTTGCATCAGCGGCCTTTTGCATATCTATCGCAAAAGCAACTCCCGGCTGTTTTTCTAAAAACCTTACACAATCTGCTTTTATGGCACCTTCATCCAAGCCGGCTTTCGCTATTGCCGCATAATTAAGATTAAACTGATAATTGGTGAACGACAGTACAATGCGATCGGCCTTATATTTATCCAACAACATTTTATTCATTTCGCGCATGACGGCACCGTTATCCCATACATCTGAGGGGACATTGTTATCCCGTAAAAACCCGGTGTTGTGTGCCGCGCCATGGTCGGCAGATAAAAACACGGTGTATTGCCCTTTCCCTATTTTGCTATCCAGATAAATAAAAAACTCGTTCAGATCCTTATCCAACCTTAGGTATGTATCTTCAATTTCAACTGCATTGATACCGAACTGATGACCAACATAATCTGTCGAGGAAAGGCTTACCGCCAAAAAGTCGGTAACTACGTCTTTACCCATCGCTTCGTTATCAATTGCCGCTTTAGCCAGATCAAGTGTAAGAGTATTGCCGAAAGGTGTAGTGCGGATCATGCCGGCATTGCCTTTATATAATTCGGATGTTTTTATAGGGAAGCCTGTGGTGGCAGCACCCGTAAATTTGCCCTCGTATTTACTCTCATCGGGAAGAGTTTGCGTGTAGGTATTTATGGGATATAGAGTGTTCCAATCTTTTTTAAGGTAAGCATCCGGTAGCTTTTTCGCATTAAAATCTTTCACCCATTGCGGCAGGTCCTTCATGTAGTAGGTACTGCTTATCCACGCGCCGTTTTTATCATCAAACCAATATGCGGCATCAGCAGTATGCCCGGCAGGTAGTATACCTCCTCGATCTTTTAACGCTATACCAATAACCTTTGAACTAAAGTTAGTAGCCAGCTTCAACTCATCTGTAACGGTGGTAACCAGTAAATTACGTGGCGACATTCTACCGGCAGTGGAAGTACTACCTACGGTTTGAACCGTAGTATCCTCGGTGCAGTATATTGATTTGCCCGTGGCCTGTATAATAAAATCATTACCTGCTATCCCGTGCAGAGCCGGAACAGATCCGGTGTATATAGTGCTGTGGCCTATGGCAGTAACAGTTGGAATATAGTCGATATTGGTATTCTCGCAGGTAAAGCCTTCATTAAGCATGCGCTTAAAACCTCCGCTGCTATAACGGTCATAAAAGCGATAAAGGTAATCCCAGCGCATTTGGTCAACCACTATGCCTACCACCAGTTTGGGGCGGGGCAAGGTGTTTGATGTAGTAACGCTTTTAGCATTATTTTGGGCTGATGCAACTATTGCTGTGCAAACAAAAAACAGCAGAAAAAGAACTTTTATCTTCATGAGGGGTTGAGCTTGATTTGCAAATATCAATATTACAAATAAAACCTTACATGAAGTTTCTGTTAAGCTAACAATTAGAAATTTGTAACTATGCTAAAAACGCAAAGAAGGCGCTAAGCCTTCTTTGCGTTTAATAACTTGTGGTAGTAAATGTATGACCCGAATACCAGCACCAAACCTACCAGCATAAATGCTACGTCGGCAATCGGCGTACCGATAATTAAAAAGGCGTAAGTAGCACCTATCAGGTCAAATGCGAAACCCGCATATGCCCATTCTTTTAACCTCGGGAAACCCGGAACCAATAATGCAATAACGCCAAGAACCTTGGCTACTGCAAGCAAGTGCAAAACACTATAAGGGTAGCCAATTGCCTTCATCATAGCTTCGCCCTGAGGGTTGGGAAAGAAAGCGCCTACTGCCGAGAATAACATCAGCAGGATAAGCAGCACTGTAAAAATCCAATAAATAATTTTCATGATTTTGTGAGTTAAGTTTGTAATAAATATGGTAATAATTATTTGATCATTACAAATATAGTTGCTCCCGTCCTATCGCGTGGGTTGTAAAAGAGACAAGTTTAGGGTGTAGATGTGTACCCCTGTCTGTGTTTGCATTCTGTCAATAATTACTGCATTTGCGTTATTGCGGCCGACCAGATAAAAGCGGTGCTTTGCAGATATCAATTTAAACGTAAAAACATGAAAAAAGCATTTATCTTAGTAATTACTCTTGCAATATTTGCAGCGGGATGCAAAAAAAGCGATGTAACGGCATCAGTAGATAGTAGTTGGACCTTGGGCGCGACAACCTACAAAGCCGCGTTATCTAATAAAGGTACAACAAGTGGTGGCACATCAAACACACTTCTGAGCTTTTGGGATGCTGTGCCGGTAGGAGCAAGCCCGACCGTAAATTCTATAAACTTTACTTTCCTAACTCCGCCAACAACAAGTGGATCATACGAATTGGTTGGTTTAGGGACGGCTTTAAATGCCAATAATTTTCAAATGTCAGCCGGTGGACCAGCCGGCGTTTATGCTTATAATAGCGTAGGCGTTAAAGTACAAATTACCGTTACAGGCGGAAAATTAAAAATAGTTGTTCCCGAAGTATCAATGATGAGCACTACCGGACAACCAGCTGTCAAACTGACCGCAAGCGTTCAGGAAATGAATTAATGATTAAATTACCTGTGCCATGCTGAGATGGTGTGGTGCAGGTAATTTACTTAAGCGGGCAGTTCTATAAAAAAGCTTGTTCCTCTGTCCGGCTGGCTTTCCAACCATAGTCTACCGTTATGCAGGGTAACTATCCTTTTAGATATAGCCAAACCCAATCCGAAAGACTTTTCTCCGTCTGTTCCCGGGCGTTTTGCTTCGGTAAACATCTCAAAAACTTCCTCATGTTCTTTTTCCGGTATACCAATGCCGTTATCAGCAACTAAAATTAATACTGTTTTATTTTCCGGGTTTCTTTTAAGTGTTACCTGTATCGTATCACCACGGTGGCTGAATTTTATGGCGTTGGCAATTATATTGCTGAATACACGCCATATCTTTTCATAACTTACTTCAACTAAAACGGCTTCAGTACTATCAAAATTTATTTTCAACTGTTTCTCATCGGCTTTAAATTGCAGCAGCTCAATCAACTCACTTAACAACGTTTTAAGGTCAACCGGTTTCTTTTCAAGATTTTCTTTTTCGTCAGACAGGCCCGATTTGAGAAGCTCGTCTATCATATCTAACGTCCGACCACCTGTGTTTTCAATTAATTGTATCATGTGTCTATTGTCGGCGTTAAGAGTATTATCATCGTTTACTGCTGATGCAAGACCTATAATACCTGATAATGGTGTTCTCAAGTCATGCGCCATAACACGCATTATCCTTGTTATATTTTTATTGGCGTCCTCGAGCTCGTCCATAGCTATTTTTAAACTAATGTTTCGCTCTTGTGCCTCACTATGATTTTTACGGCTTTGCTTTAAAATGCGCGTTATAAAAAAGATCACTACCAACGCTATAATAACTGCTATAGTGATAACCGCAACATACAATTTCTCTATACGGGCTCGCTGTTCAAGGCGTTCCAGGCGGTTTTGCTGCGCAATAAAATTTAGCTCCTGCGCAACATCAACCTTGCGCAACTTTTCTAAACTGCTATCTAATGAATCTTTTAACCTTATATAATCGTTTTGATATTGATAAGCTTTTTCGGCATTTCCCTGCTTAGCCATAAAATCGGCATAATACTTATACCATAGCACTTTAACGCGGGCGTTGTGCTTGCCATAAAGTTTTAAAAGTTGGTAGCTTTTTTCAAAGGATGTAGCTGCCTCTTTATCGTTACCTAATAACTGATAAAGCCAGGCAAGTTTAAGAAACGATGACATCCGCATGCCATCATTATCTTTTGCCGGCAGGGCTACGCATTTAATAAGGTATTTAGCAGCCGAGTCTAATTTGTTTTGCTTTAAATACGTCCCACCCAAATTATCATAAAGCACAATGCGCGCATTTATAACCTGTTCCTGGTTAATACGGCTGTCATTCTCGGCAGTGTTGATCAGTTTAAGGTCGAGCTTGTAAAGGTATACGGCGCTATCCAGCTTGTTCATTCGTTCATAGCTGATGCCGGCATTGTCAAGCACTCCCTGTTTAAGATAAAATAAACGCTGCGGTGTGTATTTTGCTGCAGATGCTTCTAACTGCCGGTAACTTTCCATCCAATAACGGGCGGCAACCTCAAAGTTTCCTTGACCAAAATATATATTAGCCATCTTTGAAGCTAACACGCCATTATTATCGTTATTCCCCTTTAAGTTACGGGCGCGTTCATAATTTTGAAGAGCGGCACTATACTCTTTTGTCGCAAAACAGACATCACCCTTAGCTAACAAGGCCCTGGCGTATTCCGAAGGATAATTTTTGCGTTTCGTGTCATCGTAAAAAAATGAAATGGCACTGTCTGCATATAAAACCCGCAAGGCTGTGTCGGCCGAAGTATGTTCTACTATATTGCAATAATAAGTTACTAGAAGTGGGTCGGTTTTTTCAATACCCGGCCGCAAATTCCTTTGTAGTTTTAGCGCCGTATCAGGTTTGCCGGCGCTAAATAAACTATCAATAGTTTGAAAGCGCTTTTTCAACACCTCATTCCCCCCCCCTGCTTTTTTATCGCAAGAAAACAAGGCAATAAGCAAACAAAACAATAATGCCATTAAAACACGGCAATGTTGCGGTAACGGCATGGGATGTTTTAGCTATGGGAGATTTGGGGTCGTGATAATTTATTTCTCCCAAATATAATTATTAAATATATTATTAATAGATAAATGCTTCCTTTTGTCCTCTATATCAAAAAATTACAGCTTATTTTAGAGGCATTTCCGGTCCATGCAATATTATTTATAGAACAGAAAGTTAAATTGAAAAACTAAACCCCTGCTATGTAAAGCTCTTCATTTGCAATACCCACCAGTTCGTCAGGATTATGACTCACTATTAAAATAGTAGCATCTAGATCGGAGAAAATGGATTTCAGATCACTTATCAATTCAGATTTCATGGCACGGTCCAGCGCGGAAAAAGGCTCATCCATTAATATTACCCGGGGCCTGATGGCCAACGCCCGCAAAATGGCCAACCTTTGCTGTTGCCCGCCCGATAAATGATGAGGCTTGTGGGTTGTTAACGTTTCCAGTTTACCTAAATGCAACAGACGGTCTATCCAATTTTTATCAGTTGTTGCATATTCCATGTGCTGCTTTACAGACATATTTGGGAACAGCGCGTAATCCTGAAATACAAACCCAACCCGCCTGGCCTGCGGCGATAGATTGATTTGACGTTCAGTATCCCGCCATACGGTATCGTCGACAGTGATTTGCCCCGCGTCAGCTTTTACGAGGCCTGCAATTATCTTTAAAAAAGTAGTTTTACCAGCGCCCGACGGCCCATGTATTTTAGTAATACTGCCCGATGCAAATTTGTGGTTTACCTTTAATGTGCCTGCCCCGCCGTAGCCCTTTAGCTTTTTTTCAACGTTTATATCAATCATTCTAAGGGACTTTTAGCTTGATATTTATTAAACACAAAAACGCCTATAACCATAATAAATGTAAGAGCAAATAAAATAAGTGAATAGTTATTTGCTGACGCATAATCCATGCGCTCAACAGAATCATAAACAGCTATCGACGCCACGCGGGTAACGTTAGGGATGTTTCCGCCTATCATCAATACAACACCGAACTCGCCGAGCGTATGCGCAAACGTGAGTACCAAGGCCGTTGCCAGCGAAGGTTTGATATTGGGCAGTAGTACGCTTTTGAATGTTTCCCATTGCGTTTTACCTAATGTGTATGATGCTTGTGCCAATGATGCGGGCAGTTGCTGTAATGCCGATTTGATGGGTCCTGTCATAAACGGTAGGCTATAAATTACCGATGCCAGCACTAATCCTTTAAAAGAAAAAACAAGTTGTATATCAAAAGTATCCTGTAGCCATTTGCCAATGCCATGCTGCGGACTAAAAGCCAGCAGCAAATAGAACCCTAATACAGATGGCGGTAAAACCAAAGGCATTGTTATCAATGCTTCAATAATAAGCTTAAATACCGATCTGCTTTTAGACAACCACCATGCAAGGGGCAAACCCACAATTAACAACAGCAGCGTTGTTATTGCGGCGAGTTTAAGGGTGAGCCAAATAGGTGATAGATCCATAATAATATTATTTCCTATAACCGTACTTCTCGAATATTCGCTTAGCATCTCCACTCACCAGATATTTATAAAATTTTACCGCTCCGGGATTCTTTTCGGCACGTTTTAATATTACCATTCCCTGGCGTATGGGTGTATATGTCTTTGGGTCGATGACTTTCCAGTATAATTTTGTTTGGTTAGCAGGGTCTCTGACCAACGCCTGCGTGGTAAAGCCGACATCAACCACACCCGTTGTTATGTAAGTATTTACCTGGGCTATACTTTCACCAAAAACCAGTTTGGATTTCACATTATCTAAAACATCTTCCTTTTGCAATACTTCTTTTGCCGCTGCTCCGTAAGGCGCAACATCGGGGTTAGCAATTACAATTTTCTTTACACTTGGCGTTAATAAAACGCGCTGCCAGTTAACAAAGCCTATGTCTTGTGTACTGCAAATTATTAGGTTACCGTAAGCATAAACAACGGGCTTGTTCGTAGTAAGTCCTTCGCTATATAGCACTTCCGGAAAATCCATATCGGCAGAAAGGAACAAGTCAAAGGGTGCGCCGTTTTTTATTTGAGTCACCAATTTGCCCGACGAGCCTAATATCGGTTCAATAGTTATACCTGTTTCCTTCTTAAAATCTGCCCGAAGTGCCCCAATAACGCTTTGAAGATTGGCGGCGGCGGCTACACGTAAGTTTTGCGCCGCGCTATCAGTAATTTGAAGAAATAAGAAAAGCGCAATTATCCCGCAGCGTTTTATAATAGAAACCAACCCTTGAAACTTCATGGCTAAAGTATTAAACTCTTAATTTTTAATAAAATGCATGGAAGCAGGATCGTCTGTTTTCCGTTTTTGATAGCCGACTTGTAACAAATTAC
>CAMLFI010000125.1 GCA_946479225.1 uncultured Mucilaginibacter sp.
ACATGTTTACCGGCCTGGGTGTAACCCGTGGTACGCCGGATGATGATAAAGCGTTGAACCTTGCAAAACTTCGTTATCATAAAATTGTGATCATGACGGATGCTGACGTCGACGGATCGCACATTACAACATTGATACTTACCTTCTTCTTCCGTTATATGAAGGAGCTGATAGAGGCAGGTTATGTTTACATAGCATCGCCACCGCTTTACCAGGTTAAAAAAGGTAAAGAATCTGTTTATGCATGGAACGACGAGCAACGCGATGCTGCTATACAGCGCCTTAAAGGTGCCGGTAAAGAAGATAGCGTACACGTGCAGCGTTATAAAGGTTTGGGTGAGATGAACGCGGAGCAATTGTGGGAAACCACGATGGACCCTGCGCGTCGTACACTAAAGAAAGCGACCATTGAAAATGCCGCTGAATGTGATCATACCTTCTCTATGTTAATGGGCGACGAAGTTGCACCACGCCGCGCGTTTATTGAGAAGAATGCTAAGTATGCGCGTATAGATACATAGGATTTTATCTGTAATATTAATAAAGCCCCTTTATCGATGAGATGAAGGGGCTTTATTGTTTTTACAAAAAGAGGCGGCGACCTGTGCGATCCCTTCCTCGGGGAAGGAGGAGGAAGGGGTAAAATAAGTCAGACCACCCCCTAGCTTCCCAAGAGCAATAGCCCATCAATGGACAGGTGTTTATTTGTCGCAGAGTGTTCCCTCCCAAGGGAAGGAGTTTAAAAAGCTTTGAGTTAAAGCAGATGGCCTGTGCGATTCCTCCCTTGGAGAAGGTGGAGGAAGGGTTTTAGCCGCTTCGTTAAACCCCTTCCCGCCACTACACATTCAGCCGCACCCTTCCCAAGGGAAGGAGTTTTAACTTATTGAATGCTCGTACCTCACTCTTTCTATCGTCTTATTTTAGCTCAATTATAAAAGCAGGGGCCTGTGCGATTCCTTCTTGGGGAAGGTGGAGGAAGGGGTTTAGTCGCTTCATTAACCCCTTCCCGCCATTACACATCCCGCAGCACCCTTCCCGAGCGAAGGAGTTTTAAAAGCCTTGAATAATTCTAGCAATCATCCAACCGCCAAAATATTAATACTTTTGCACCTATGATTGATGTTGTATTAAAGAAGGATAAAGAAAAAGCAGTAAATCAAAGGCATCCCTGGGTGTTTTCAGGTGCGATAGACCGTGTTAAAGGCAAGCCTGCCAATGGCGATATTGTGCGTTTGCTCAACATCAAAGGTGATTTTATGGCTTATGGTTTTTATAACGATCAGTCGAGGGTTGCGTTGCGCTTGCTGGAGTGGGACGAGAATACGCAGGTTGATGAAAATTGGTTAAGGCTGAAAGTGGCTACTGCAGTAAATGCCCGCAGCAACATTTTAAATGCCGATACCGATACCTGTCGCTTAATTTTTAGCGAGGCGGATTATCTGCCGGGATTAATAGTTGATAAATACGCCGATCATTTAGCGGTGCAGATACTTACTTCGGGCATAGAAAAACTGATGCCTGTTATAATTGACAAGTTAAAGCAACTGCTCAAGCCGATAAGCATTTTTGATAAGAGTGATGCCTCATCGCGACAGCATGAAGGAATGGAAACCGATAATATTGTTTTGTGGGGTGATGAACCACCTGCATCGGTTGAAGTTAAAGAGAATGGTATTGTTTATAGTATCAACATTGCCGAAGGACAAAAATCAGGCTTTTATTGCGACCAGCGCGATAACCGCGGTATAGTGGCTGCCCATGCCGCCGGTAAAAAAGTGTTGGATTGCTTTAGCTATACCGGCGGATTTACGCTGAACGCGCTTAAAAGCGGAGCTGCATCAGTTGTTAGTGTAGATAGTTCTGCATTGGCTATTGAGACGCTAAAACAAAACATTATCCTGAACAAGCTCGATGTAAGCAAATTCTCAGCTATACAATCTGACGTTAACAAGCAATTGCGCGTTTTTAAAGATGCCGGAGAGAAGTTTGATATTATTGTACTTGATCCACCTAAATACGCGCCATCCCGCTCTGCGCTTGATCGCGCTGCACGTGCTTATAAAGACTTAAACCGTATCGGCATGCTATTGCTGAACAGCGGTGGTTTGCTGGCTACGTTTTCCTGCTCGGGTGCTATGGATATGGAAAACTTTAAGCAGGTATTAGCATGGGCAGCATTAGACGCAGGCAAGCAAGTGCAATTTATCTATCAGTTTTGCCAACCCGAAGATCATCCCGTTAGGGCGTCATTCCCCGAGGGAGAATACCTGAAAGGGTTGTTGTGCAGAGTTTTTTGAGAATCAAGAATCAAGAGTCAAGAATCAAGAAGGGAAATTAATCTTGGTTCTTGGCTCTTGATTCTTGACTCTAATTAAATTTCACGCTCCCGTAGCTCGAGTTGATCTTAATAATTTTGGTAGTGCTGCCCTTACCAACCTGGCCCCTATAATTTTGCGATGGTTGCCATTGTCCGTTATTTGCGGTAGAGTCGCTTTGGTTTTTTGTGGCCATGTTTATTGTAGGATTGTCATAGCTAAAGCTGCCGTTACGTACAGTTACATTGAAGTTGGCATTTTTTGTATCGCTAAGACCGAGTTTTACATTAGAGAATGATGAGTTTACAGAAAGATTCTTCATGTTTTTGTCCAGGTCATCAATTTGCAGGCCGGTGCCATATTGCATGTTGATTACCCCCGAAGTGTTTATCTTGCCGATCTTGGCAGAACTGAAATTCACCACGGCTGTAAGTTTATCCGCCGATCCGAGGCTTAGGTTACCGTAAGAAATATTCAGGTCGCTCATTTTTAATTTGGCAATTTTAGCATCGCCGTTATTAATGTGTATCTCCGCCGTATTAGAAAGTGACTGAGCGATCAGGTTGGTGTAGGAGCAATTGATCACTACTTTTCCTTCAAAATCAGGAAGTTCAATAATTCCCCATTGGTTGCTGATATTAAGCGCGTTACGGGTAGGCATGTATATATTGTAGTTGATCTCTATCCGCCTGTAAATGTTTTTGTTGCTGCCGGTTAAAAGATTCCAAACACCCTCTTTGGCTATATTGGTTTTGAACGACACTTTTGAACCTGTTTTGTTGTTGTTAATGCTCACCTTATTGAGCAGTTGCCTGGCATCCGCTTCATCCTTCGCGGCAACTTTAACCTGCACTTCAACCTTTATTTCGTTCCTGTTCCAGGTGTTTACGCTGATTTTTCCGTATAAATTATCAATTACCAATTTGTCATTAGCGCTAACGGTATAACTCTTGGTGTAATTTTTTATCAGTTCAATGGTAGCGTCGTCAACAGAAGCATCGTTATCGAATAAAATAACAACGGGTATTTCCGGGTCAATTTCGCCTAACTCGTCAGCCTGGCGTGTATCTAAAATATAAATGTTGTTATTACCGGTATCAACAGCCAGGTAATGGGTTTTATATATTTTATCTGCCTTCGCAACCCCGGTTACGGCAATAAGCATAACCAGTAGGGTGTTAAATACCTTCGATCTCATTTTGGGCTAATTTCATTTTATTGTACTGTTCAACCATGTTCAGTTGCTGATTAAGCACCTGGGTTTGCAACTGCAAATTTTGGATCATGGCACGTAAAACTTTTTCGCGATCTAAACTAGCCGGCAGCTCGCTTTTTAGCCGTTTGTATACCGAATCCATGCGGGTAAACTCTGTATCAAATTCCCGGTAAAGTTGCGGGTCTGCTTTGGTTACAGCCTTTAGTTCTGAGCGTTTACTTTCAACCAGCGACGCGTAATGCACTTGTTGCTTCGCATACTCAGGATTTATGGTGGCCAGGTCAACGCGTGATCCAACTAGTTTTACATAGCTGGTAAAGCAAACGGCCATAACTAATATAAAGGCCGCTGCCACGCGCAAAACAAAGCCGAACGAAAATGTTTTTTTCTTAAACCTCTCATTGTAGGTTTGCCGGGGCAACCCCCTTTCTATGCGGTTCCACAATTCGTCTGCCGGCTCCAGGTCGTCAAACTGTTCGCGGTTATTTTTTATAAAATCTTCTAATCGTGAGCTCATTTTTTTTGTCCTTTCTTATATAATATCTCACTCAGTTTTCTTTTAGCCCGTAAAAACTGAGTTCGTGAGGTATTTTCTGTTATACCTAATACCTGTCCAATTTCCTCATGATCGTACCCCTCCAATAAATACAACGACAATACCGCGCGGTAACCGTCGGGCAGTTCTTTCATTGCTTCTTTAATAAGGAGTACTTTGTATTGAACATCTTCGCCGTCATTCACCTCATCATCGCTCAGGGTTTCAATGTGTTCGTCGTTTAAACTCACCCACTCAACCCTGCGTTTTCTTAATAAATTAACCGAGCGGTTTATTACAATTTGCTTAAGCCATAGGCCAAACGTAGTTTCCTGCCTAAAATCCTTCAGTTTGCTGAATGCGTCAACAAAAGATTCCTGCAAAATATCTTCAGCATCGCCAATATCTCCCACTATCCGAAAGGCAACGTTCAACATCGCTTTCGAATACAATCGGTAAAGATCATAGCAGGCTTTTTTACTACCCTGTTTGCACTCAACAACAAGGTGGTAATGCTTATCAGTAAATACGGCGCTCAAACTGTTTAGCTTTCAATGTTATATGACGCAGCGTTTGTTTGAATGTTGCACGAAAAAGAAAATAATCTGATATTGAGTGTTTTAGTTAGTGGACAGATAGTTATTTATGGCCTTAACCGCGCTGACATACCGTTGTTGCCCGGTACCTGATATCACAATATAATTAGCATTGATAGCTTTTAACTCGTTATGCCAAACTTCCATAAAGTGTTCGCGCAGGGTGGGGAAATCGCGCAGGGGGTCATCTTGCCAGGGCATATCAATATCAAGTAACAGATAAAGGCCGTAATGGTGTTGAGCCAAGGCGTCGGTAACTTCTTTGGGAGCACTGCCGAAAATATGGTCACTCCAGATCTTTACTGTGATAAACGTGGTATCGCATATTAACATACCGTTGCGTGCGTTGCCTATCATTTCCTGCTCAAGCGCAACCTGTCCGTTAAACATATTGATCTCATCTTGCCAGGTAGGTGGGGCGGTAAGCTTTTCGCAATAGCCGCGGGCGTACTCGGGCACCCAAATAGTATCGTAGTAATTAGCCAGCCATGCCGACATGGTAGATTTACCTGTTGATTCCGGGCCAACTATAGCGATCTTTTTTATTTCGGATTTCGGATTTTCGATTTCGGATTTGTGCATTATTTTTTAATTGATGAAACCCAGCGCATAAAAGTAATTAAATCCGAAATCACACATCCGAAATCCGACATCATTTCAACTCTTTTTTCCAATCCATATATCCCAATATCGCTATCGGTACATATATAGCATACATTATGGCGGTTAGGTGCAGGTCTTTAAATAGATAGATACCAACATAAATAATGTTTACAAACACCCATATCAGCCAGTTCTCTAAAACCTTGCGTGCCAATAGTACCTGCGCAACTACGCTACATGCGGCGCAAAAACTATCCAGATAGGGGTAAGATGCGGTAGTGTATTTTAAAACTGATCCTAAAAACACGGTAACAACTGCAACGCCAATTGCACCCAACACTATTTGATGGCGTGTTATCCGCACAACAGGTGCAAGGTTTTCAGTAGGCGATCTTTTGCTCCAATGGTACCAGCCGTAAATGTTCATTGCCAAAAAATAGACCTGTAGTCCGGTATCTGCCAACAAATGTTTCTCATAAAAGATGAAGGCATAAGTAACAACACTAATAATAGCGAGCGGCCAGTTCCATATCACGTTTTTGGCAGCGAGATATACGCATAGCAGGCCGGTTATAAAGCCCATTAGCTCTTGCCAGGTTTGTTGCTGCCACCAAATTTGGAATGCTTGCGCTAATATCATAGGTTAACCCAAAATCAATACATTAAACGACTAAGATATACCTGTTTTTACTTTGGTTTAAGAAAAAACCTTCAGATTTGTATACAGGGTAAAAATTTTTCATTAAAAGAATAAAAAATATGCCTTGTTTTATCAAAAAACTTATAATTTTATCGCTAAGATTTAAACAAATACCTCCGGCGGATACTTTTTGTGAGAGGAAAGCGGTTTATCCGGAGCTACTAAAATTTAATTGTTAATTTTTTTGGAGAAAGCCGTTCCCTTGCAAAAGAGAACGGCTTTTGTTCTTAATGAGCGTCTGCAACCGGTTTAAGCTTCTTTTTAAACGGCTGTAAAAACAGTAAGGGGATAGAAAACAACATCACCATGCCCGATATCCAATATGCGTCGTCATAGGTAAGTAACAGCGTTTGGCGGGTTATAACACCCTCCATTGCTTTGTAAGCCATTGTTGTGGCATCCATCAGCGATTTGCCTTTACCCATAAAATTATGCAGGTACGCGTTAAAACGTTCGGTAAATGCCGGATTGTAAATGTTTATGTTTTCCAACAAATTACTGCGATGATAGGCCTGGCGAGTATGTATCAACGTTGTTAGCACAGCGATACCAAATGAACCACCCAACTGACGCATCATATTGTTTAGACCGGAGCCTTGTCCCAGCTCAGGTCCTTTCAAATCTGACATGGCCAGTGTGGTTAAAGGCACAAATAAAAGCGCCATGCCCACACCGCGTATTAATAAAGGTATCAATACATCATGTTGTCCTGTTTGAAGGGTTGAGCGGCTTAACATGTTGGTAAACACAAAGAACAAAAACATGCCTGCCGCCGCCATAAGCTGCGCCGGAACACCCTTGTTAAGCATTTTGCCAATAAAAGGCATCATCAATATGGTACACAATCCACCCGGAAACAGTAATTCGCCGGTTTGCTGCGCGTTAAATCCTAACAAAGTTTGACAAAATACCGGGAACACGAACACGGAGCCATACAAGCCAAAACCCAAAATGAAGGAGGTAAACATCCCCACCGTAAAACTTCGATGTCGTAGTATACTGAAATTCACTATTGGGTGATCGGTGCTCATTTCCCTCCATATAAAAAGGAAAGTGCCTAAAACCGCGCTTACGGATAACACAACAATGTACGTGGTGGCAAACCAGTCTTCGCTTTCGCCTTTTTCCAATACAGTTTGCAAGCTGCCTACGGCAATAGCCAGCAGCACAATACCCCACCAGTCAACAGGGCGTTTTTCTTCCTTTGGCGTTTCTCGAATAAAGGTGTAGGCACAAAAGGCGGCCAATGCACCCACGGGAATGTTAACATAAAATATCCAGGGCCAGGC
>CAMLFI010000126.1 GCA_946479225.1 uncultured Mucilaginibacter sp.
AACCTAAACCTCTTAATTCATGAACCAATACGTTGAATGATTCAGGAACTGATGGAGTAGGCAGGTTTTCACCTTTAACAATAGCCTCGTAAGTTTTGGCACGGCCAACAACGTCGTCAGACTTAACTGTCAATATTTCCTGCAGGATGTTTGATGCGCCGAATGCTTCCAGTGCCCAAACCTCCATCTCACCAAAACGCTGACCACCAAACTGAGCTTTACCGCCCAATGGTTGTTGTGTAATTAATGAGTATGGCCCTATTGAACGCGCGTGCATCTTATCGTCAACCATGTGGCCCAGTTTAAGCATGTAGATAATACCTACAGTTGTTTGCTGGTCAAAACGGTCGCCGGTTAAGCCATTGTATAAATAGGTACGGCCAGATTCTGGTATGCCTGCTTTTTTAACATACTCTTCTACTTCATCATGGCTTGCACCATCAAAAATAGGAGTAGCAAACTTAATACCCAGCTCTTTACCGGCCCATCCTAATACAGTTTCGTATATCTGCCCAAGGTTCATACGTGATGGTACACCCAGTGGGTTCAACACAATATCAACCGGAGTTCCATCCTCAAGGAATGGCATATCCTCATCACGTACAATACGCGCAACAATACCTTTGTTACCGTGGCGGCCCGCCATTTTATCACCCACTTTAAGCTTACGCTTTTTAGCGATGTAAACTTTAGCCATTTGTACAATGCCTGATGGAAGCTCATCACCTACGCTTATCGCGAATTTATCACGACGGTAAGCACCCAATTCTTCGTTTAACTTGATGTTGTAGTTATGAAGCAGCAATTTGATCTGATCATTCTTGTCATCATCAGTTGTCCATTTAGTTGGGTTGATGTTTTCGTAGTTTAGTTCAGTTAAAATTTTCTGAGTGAACTTAACACCTTTTGGTACCAACAGCTCTTTGTAAACGTTTTGTACACCTTGTGATGTTTTGCCGTTTACAATTTCAAACAACTTTTCGATCAAAGTAGACTTCAGATCTTTTTGTGCTTTATCGTGCTTGGTATCCAGTTTTTCTATCTGCGCTTTTTCTTCAGCCTTGGTAGTCTTTTTAGCGCGAGAGAATAATTTGGTATCAATAACCACACCTGCAATTGAAGGCGGAGTTTTTAATGACGCATCTTTAACGTCACCTGCTTTGTCACCAAATATGGCACGTAAAAGTTTCTCTTCCGGTGAAGGATCAGATTCGCCTTTAGGAGTTATCTTACCGATCAGGATGTCGCCTTCTTTAACCTCGGCTCCAACGCGGATGATACCATCTTCGTCCAGATCCTTAGTAGCTTCTTCTGATACGTTAGGGATATCGGCAGTTAATTCCTCTTCCCCACGTTTGGTATCACGTACTTCCAGTTCAAACTCTTCAACGTGAAGCGAAGTAAATATATCCTGAGACACAACGCGCTCAGATATAACAATCGCATCCTCAAAGTTATAACCCTGCCAAGGCATAAATGCCACTTTAAGGTTACGGCCCAGGGCCAGTTCACCATTTTGTGTAGCATAACCTTCGCAAAGCACTTGTCCTTTTTCAACACGCTGACCTTTTTTAATGATCGGCTTCAAGTTAATGGTAGTGCTCTGGTTAGTCTTTTTAAACTTGGTTAGTATATAACTTCTTGTATCGCCTTCGAAAGAAACCAAACGGTCATCATCGTTACGATCATATTTAATTCTTATTTCGTTAGCATCAACATACTCAACCACACCATTGCCTTCAGCATTGATAAGGGTGCGAGAGTCCTTAGCCACACGACCTTCCAAACCGGTACCTACAATTGGCGCTTCAGGGCGCAAAAGCGGAACGGCCTGGCGTTGCATGTTCGAACCCATCAAGGCACGGTTAGCATCATCATGCTCCAGGAACGGAATTAATGAAGCCGCGATTGATGTGATCTGGTTTGGAGCAATGTCCATCAGGTCCAGTCTTTCCGGCTCAATAATCGGGAAGTCACCTTCAAAACGCGCTTTTACTTTTGGTAAAGCAAATACACCTTTATCATCATAATGCGCGTTAGCCTGGCCAATAGTTTTACCATCTTCATCTTCTGCAGACAGGTAAATCACCGGGTCATTAACCTGCACCTTACCGTCAACCACTCGTTTATATGGTGTTTCAATAAAGCCTAAGTTGTTGATCTTGGCGTGAACACATAGTGAAGAGATCAAACCAATGTTCGGTCCTTCAGGTGTTTCAATGGTACACAACCTGCCGTAGTGAGTGTAGTGAACGTCACGTACCTCAAAACCTGCACGCTCGCGCGACAGACCACCGGGCCCAAGGGCTGACAGACGACGCTTGTGCGTGATCTCTGCCAGTGGATTGGTTTGGTCCATAAACTGTGACAACTGGTTTGTTCCGAAGAACGAGTTGATCACAGATGATAGTGTACGTGCGTTAATTAAGTCGGTTGGAGTAAATACCTCGTTATCGCGGATGTTCATACGCTCGCGGATGGTACGGGCCATACGGGCCAAACCAACACCAAATTGAGCATATAACTGCTCGCCTACTGTACGAACACGACGATTTGACAAGTGATCAATATCATCCACCTCAGCTTTTGAATTGATCAATTTGATCAGGTATTTAACTATCGCGATGATATCCTGTTTGGTTAAAACTTTGGTTTCTTCAGAAGTTTCCAGTTTCAACTTACGGTTAATGCGGTAGCGGCCCACATCACCCAGGTCATAACGCTTGTCAGAGAAGAACAATCTGTCAATGATACCGCGTGCGGTTTCCTCATCAGGTGGTTCCGCGTTACGCAATTGGCGATAGATATGCTCAACCGCCTCTTTCTCTGAGTTTGAAGTATCTTTTTGTAAAGTGTTATATATAATAGTATAATCACCGCTTGAAGCGCTATCTTCCTTGTTCAGGATGATAGTTTTAACACCAGCGTCAATGATCATATCAATATGGTCATCTTCCAGCATGGTTTCGCGTTCCAGAATGATCTCGTTACGGTCAATAGAAACAACTTCACCGGTATCTTCATCCACAAAGTCTTCAACCCATTTCTTTAAAACCCTTGCAGCCAGTTTACGGCCAATGAATTTTTTCAGACCTGATTTGCTAACTTTTACTTCGTCGGCCAGTTCAAACAATTCTAATATATCCTTATCAGAATCATAACCAATAGCACGAAGCAAGGTAGTTACCGGGAATTTTTTCTTACGGTCAATGTAAGCATACATTACGTTGTTAACGTCGGTAGCAAACTCAATCCATGATCCTTTAAAAGGAATTACACGGGCAGAGTATAATTTAGTACCGTTAGTGTGGCGGCTTTGACCAAAGAATACACCGGGCGAACGGTGCAACTGCGACACAATAACACGTTCGGCACCGTTGATAACGAAAGTACCTTTAGGGGTCATGTAAGGGATGGTTCCCAGGTATACGTCCTGAACTATGGTTTCGAAATCTTCGTGCTCGGCATCGTTACATGACAGGCGCAGCTTTGCCTTTAAAGGCACGCTGTAAGTTAAGCCGCGCTCAATACACTCGCGTATATCGTAACGTGGCGGGTCAATAAAGTAATCCAGGAATTCAAGAACAAAGATGTTCCTTGAGTCTGAGATCGGAAAATTTTCGGCGAAAACTTTAAACAAACCTTCTTTGTGGCGGTTGTCTGAAGTAGTTTCTAATTGAAAAAATTCCTGGAAAGATTGCAACTGCACATCCAGAAAATCGGGGTATTCAAGTACCTTCCGGCTGGTTGCAAAGTTAACTCTTTGATTTATTTGGGTTGCCAAGGTGTTATAAATTTAGTTTAAAAATTAAACTTTAGTAGATGTGAGTTTCCCGGCGCTGTACCGGGTGGTATTATGAGATGTGAGGAAGAACGAAATTCTGATTGCGCAATTATTGTGCCATTAAATCTCATAACTCAGCTCGGATATCTCCTATCTAAAACCTTATAAACAGCAATAGACCCCGACCAAAAACAGGTCGGAGTCTCTGTGCTTTTTGTGTATGGTTAAATTACTTAACCTCAACTACCGCTCCGGCTTCTTCTAATTGTGCTTTCAAAGATTGAGCTTCTTCTTTAGTTACACCAGTTTTTAATTCTTTAGGTGCACCGTCAACAAGATCTTTCGCTTCTTTCAAGCCAAGGCCGGTTAGGTCTTTTACTAATTTAACTACAGCTAATTTAGCGCCACCTGCTTCTTTCAGGATAACGTCAAATGCTGTTTGCTCAGCAGCAGCAGCAGGGGCGTCATCGCCACCAGCAGGAGCAGCAGCAACTGCAACTGCAGCAGCAGCAGGCTCAATGCCATACTCGTCTTTCAATATCTGAGCTAATTCGTTTACTTCTTTTACTGTTAAGTTTACCAACTGTTCAGCAAACGCTTTTAAATCCGCCATTTTATTTTTTAATTTATTGTAATGCTTTGTTTTTAATTACCAAACTTTTAGGTGTTTGGATTAACCTCTTTCTTGTAATGTTTTTACTAATCCTGCCAATGTGTTTCCGCCTGATTGCAGTGCAGAAATAACATTTTTCGCTGGTGATTGCAGTAAGCCAATAACTTCGCCAATAAGTTGTTCTTTTGATTTCAACTTGGTTAACGTATCTAATTGGTTATCGCCAATGAATATTGCTGAATCAATATATGCTGCTTTTAAAACCGGTTTGTCACCGCCTTTTCTCAGTTGTTTTATCAGTTTTGCCGGAGCAGTTGCTGATTTTGAGAAAAGTATTGATGATGGGCCTTTTAATACATCAGATATAGAGGCAAAATCTCCGCCTGCGGCTTCCATAGCTTTTTTGATCAAGCTATTTTTGGTTACCTGCATTAAAATGTCTGCTTCGAAACATTTTCTGCGGATATCATTAACTTTTGCAACCGTTAGGTTTGAAGTATCAGTAATATAAAAATTACCGTATTCCTTCATTTGTTCAGTGAGGGCAAGAACAAGGTCGTATTTTTCTTCTTTATTCATGATTTAGATCCCCGCTACTGATTTTGTTTCTACTGTTATTCCCGGAGACATAGTAGAAGAGATGTGAATACTCTTAAAGTATGTTCCTTTAGCTGATGAAGGTTTTAATTTTGAGATAGTTTGCAATACTTCTAATGCATTCTCATAGATCTTCTCAGCAGGGAAAGATGCTTTTCCTATTGAAGTGTGAATGATACCGGTTTTATCAACCTTGAAATCGATCTTACCACCTTTTACCTCAGTTACAGCTTTTCCAACTTCGGGAGTTACTGTTCCTGATTTAGGGTTAGGCATTAAGTTACGCGGACCAAGCACACGGCCTAATCTACCTACCTTAGCCATAACACTTGGCATAGTAATGATAATATCAACATCAGTCCATCCGCCTTCAATCTTGGCAATATAGTCGTCCAAACCTACAAAATCTGCACCTGCGTCTTTAGCTTCTTGTTCCTTATCAGGAGTACAAAGAACTAATACACGTACAGTTTTACCGGTTCCATGAGGCAATGTTGCAATACCACGTACCATTTGATTGGCTTTACGAGGGTCAACACCTAAACGCACATCTATATCAACTGATGAATCAAATTTAGTTAAGGTTAATTCCTTTACTAACGCTGATGCAGCTTCTAATGAGTATGATTTATTAGCCTCAATTTTGGAGAGTGCCACTTTTTGATTTTTTGTTAATCTAGCCACTGTCTTAAACTGATTTAATTTGTATTTCGGATTTCGGATTTGCGATTTCGGATTTGTGTCCTGTCGCTCTCTCCTAATTCGAAACGTTAATAATCGACTCTCTTCAATTCAATTTCTAAATTCGAAATTGAAAATTCGAAATCCGAAATTAATTGTTGTTCCAGGGAGCTGTACCGCTAACGGTTATCCCCATGCTGCGGGCAGTACCTGCTACCATTTTCATGGCTGATTCTACTGTGAATGCATTCAAATCAGTCATTTTATCTTTGGCAATAGTTTCAACCTGCTCCCAGTTTACACTGGCAACTTTTTTACGGTTTGGCTCTGCCGAACCACCTTTTAAACCTGTGGCTTCCATTAACTGGATAGCTACCGGAGGGGTTTTAATGATAAAATCAAATGACTTGTCAACATAAACAGTAATAACTACAGGAAGCACTTTACCAGGTTTGTCCTGGGTACGTGCATTGAACTGCTTGCAAAACTCCATAATGTTCACCCCTTTTGCACCCAATGCTGGGCCAATTGGAGGTGATGGGTTTGCAGCGCCGCCCTTTACTTGCAGCTTTACCATCGCACCGACTTCTTTTGCCATTTTGCTTTTTGTTATTTAATTATTCAATGTTATAAAGTGGAAGCTATGTAACATTTGTTTTAATGATTGATTGAGTGAATTATTGAATTATTGATTTTCAACTTTTCAAACAGTCTTTCATTAATATTTTAAACTCTCCGGATTAATCAGTAATTCACTAATTCAATCCTTCAATAATTATTCTTTCTCTACCTGCATGTAATTCAACTCAAGCGGCGTACGGCGCCCGAATATCTTTACCATTACTTTCAGTTTTTTCTTTTCCTCGTTCACTTCTTCAATAACACCGCTGAAACCGTTGAAAGGGCCATCCATTACTTTAACGGCCTCGCCTACATAGTAAGGCACGTTCATGGTTTCGCCCTGCGCGCTCATCTCATCAACCTTACCTAAAATACGGTTAACTTCTGCCTGGCGTAAAGGGATGGCATTACCTGCCTTATCACCCAAAAAGCCAATTACGCTGTTTACATTTTTTATAATGTGTTCAAGCTCACCATCAAGGGCGGCTTCCATCAGCACATAACCCGGAAAATAATTGCGCTCTTTTGCAATCTTTTTTCCGTCGCGCATTTGGTAATACTTCTCGGTAGGTATTAAAACCTGCGGTATAAGGTGCGATATGCCTAACCGGTTTACTTCGGCATCAATATATTGCTTTACCTTTTTTTCTTTACCGCTAATGGCCCTAACCACATACCACTTTAACTGATCACCCATTCTTTATATATATTATTAAGCCAGTGAACTATAAAACTTGGTTAGTACGTAACCTATTGCACGGTCCATACCGAAAATAAGCAACGCAATAATAACTGCGGCAATAAGCACCAATATGGCGCTGCTTTGCAGCTCTCTCCAGGTTGGCCAGGTTACTTTCTGGGTCAACTCTATGTACGACTCTTTAATATATTCTGATACGCCAGCCATCAATATTATTATTAACTATTATAAGCACGGTAACAAGGAT
>CAMLFI010000127.1 GCA_946479225.1 uncultured Mucilaginibacter sp.
CAGTCCGTTGGTTGCTGTTATGTTAGTCGTTTATCTAATAGCAATAGTTTACTCCGGCAAAAATCCATATAACGACCGCGAATTCCTGTTAATTTTTAACGCTTTGCTGGTTGGCGTTTTAGCAATTATCTTTTTCTCTGTTGCCGAATCATCGAAAGCCCATAAAACCAGGCTTGAGATGTGGGTGCTCACCTTTTTATCTGTTATGACGATAATAGTAAATGGCGTTGCGCTTTCTGCCATAGTATTCCGCATTGCAACCCTGGGCATCACCCCTAACAGACTGGCTATTATGGGTGGCAATGTTTTGATTCTTATTAATCTTGTGTTGGTTACAGTAAGTCTTTTCAGAACTATTAACAAACGGACGGAAATAAGCGAGGTTGGAAAGGTAATATCTACCTACCTGCCGGTTTATTTTGTGTGGACTATCATCGTCACTTTTATATTTCCACTTATCTTCAGCTTTAAATAAAAACCCACTGAGATTTAAAAAGCGCCGTTCCTGATTGCAGGACACGGCGCTTTTCGTGATTATCGGTATCTTGGTAAAATATTCAAATAAAAGCATTTCAATTGTAGCATAATTTCGTTTCACAACGTTTTATCGGTAAATTCACAATTGCCATGAAGAAATTTTTACTTGTTTGCTTAATTATATTTGTAGCCGGTATGGGCTGCACAAAAGTTAAGCCGCTCTGCGGATGCTCGCCAATGCAGCAGCCCGAGTTGATGTTAGTTATAAAAAATGCAGCGGGGAGCGATTTGCTAAGTGATAAAAATATAGGTGCCTATGCTAAAAGCGATATTCAACTGTATAGAAAGGATGCCAGCGGGAATGCCGTACAGCTTACCTTTTATATCCGGCCGCCGTTCTCTTATGGTAACGAAAACTTCACTTTCAATACACTGTATGCAAACGGCCTTAGCTCAATAAAACAATCGGGAGAAAGTATATACCTTAAACTGGGCACTGATCCGGCTTACGAACTCAAATTACAGTTTAACAATACGATGCCTAAAATAGACAAGCTTTTTATAAATAATACCGAAGCAGAAAAAGACAACGGTACTTTAGTAAAATACGTGGATATGTTTTATTTGATCAAGTAGATTTTATTGCGAAACTTCAGCAGTTTAAAACATTAATTTATTTTTTGCATTATTACGGGCACAAACCCGTTTATGAGTCAGCAAAAAACTGTCGCCGTAATGGACCTCGGCACCAATACTTTTCATTTATTGATAGCACAAGGCAACGCCGTTTCTTATCAAGAACTCGTGCACAAAAGCTTGCCTGCTAAACTGGGCGAAGGCGGTATTAATAAAGGGATAATTGTTCCGGCAGCTTTTCAACGTGGTATTGAAGCCATGCAGCAATATGAGCAGGATATAGCCAACACCAGTGTTGATAACGTACGGGCGGTAGCAACCTCAGCATTGCGCAATGCTGCAAACGGACAAGAATTTATTGATAAGGTACAAACTTTAACCGGCATCAAAATAGAGTTGATAAATGGCGAGCAGGAAGCAGCCTACATTTATAAAGGTGTTAAACTGGCAGGCAGTCTGGGTGCGCAAACGTCGCTTATAATAGATATTGGTGGCGGCAGTGTGGAGTTTATTTTATGTAATGCCGATGAGATATTTTGGAAGCAGAGCTTTGAGATAGGCGCCGCAAGGTTAATGGATAAATTTCACCAGGTTGACCCTATCCCCTCTTCTTCTATCGCTGATCTGCGCAGCTATCTGGAAGAAAAACTGGCACCGCTTTTTGATGCCGGCAAGCAATATAATGTGGAAACCATTATCGGGTCATCGGGCGCGTTCGAAACCTTTGCTGAAATAATTGAGTTGGACAAGCGTAAGCCATTCGATTTGAAAAACATCAAAAACTATCTGTTTGAAACTCAAATGTTAATAGCTGTTACTGATAAACTGATCGCTTCATCGCATCAACAGCGTAAAAGCATGGAGGGTATTGTATCTATTCGTGTGGATATGATAGTGGTAGCATCGTTACTTACCCGTTTTGTTATGGAGAAGCTTAACGTAAGCAACGTTCAGCTTTGTACTAACTCACTTAAAGAAGGCATTTTGGCTGATATGTTATAGTATGAGTAGACCTGTTTTTGTATATTGCTATCCTTAACTGATACGCATGAAACTTAGACTTCTATCTCTGTTGGCTTTATTATGCTGCATTTCTATAGCACAGGCGCAACGCAAGCCACGCAATACATCAACCGATACCATCAAATCTAATTACAATCCGTCGGCCCTGTTCTCGCCGCCGTTTTATACCGAAAAGGGCAATGAATTCCATTCAGCCAATGGCGAGCCCGGCCCAAAGTATTGGCAAAACCGTGCCGACTACGCGCTAAAAGCTAAGATCGACACAGCAAGCAAACTACTTACCTGTACCGAAAATATAACTTACACTAATAACAGTCCGGATGCTTTGGGCTACCTGTGGTTGCAAATGGATCAGAACACCTATAAAAAAGACGCACGATCCAACTTTGTTACCGGCAACCAACCCAAGCCTGATCAGCATACTGATGGTTATATTATTGAGTCGGTTTCCATTTCAGTTAATGGCAAAGTGCAGAAGGCTAATTACGTTATTACCGATACCCGGATGCAAATCCGTCTTCCATCAGCATTGGCAGCAAAAGGCGGGAAGATCAACCTGCTGATCAACTATCATTATACTATTCCGGGCGCTTTTGGCGGCCGTACAGATTATACCCAAACAAAGAATGGTACCATCTTCGAAATAGCGCAGTGGTTTCCCCGCATGTGCGTTTATGATGATTCGAACGGCTGGGATACCCTGCCATTTGTAGGCAGTGGCGAGTTTTACTGCGAGTATGGTGATATTGATTACCGCGTAACCGTGCCCTGGGATATGATTGTTGCCGGTTCCGGCGAATTGGTTAACCCTGCAGAAGTGCTGACCGTTAAACAGGTAAACCGCCTGGCTGCTGCCCGTAACAGCGGTAAAACCATTATGATCCGCACCGCGCAAGAAGTTACCGACCCCTCCTCCCGACCAGTGAACAAGGGTACGCTTACCTGGCACTTTAAAATGCAGAATACCCGCGATGTTGCTTTCGGCGCTTCGCGTGCGTTTATGTGGGATGCGGCAAGGATCAATCTGCCGGGTGGTAAAAAGTCTATCTCTATGTCGGTTTACCCGGTAGAGAGCGCCGGTAACGATGCATGGGGCCGCTCCACCGAATATTTGAAAGGCGCGGTTGAGTACTTCTCCACCAAATGGTTCCCATACCCTTACCCGGCGGCGATAAACGAAGCTGGTTTGGCAGGTGGCATGGAATATCCCGGTATTTTGTTTGATGGTATTACTGATAAGGGGAAGGATCTGTTCTGGGTTACCGCACACGAGATTGGCCATAATTGGTTCCCGATGATAGTGGGATCTAATGAACGGCGCTTTGCATGGATGGACGAGGGCTTTAACACCTTTATTGATGTGTATGCGTCTGATGTGATCAACAAAGGCGAGTACGCGCCTAAACGCGATGGTGAGTATGCGCCCGGCGGTGGCAACCCCGCTGATGAGATAATCCCCGATATTATTGACCCTGCTTCGCCTGTCATTAATAGTTATCCTGACGCAATAGCAGAAAAGTATCGCCATCCCCTCACCTATTTTAAGCCCGCCTTTGGTTTGATATTGCTGCGAGAGCAGGTATTGGGCAAGGACCGTTTTGACTATGCCTTTAGCAATTATATACGTAAATGGGCCTATAAGCATCCCCAACCAAACGACTTTTACCGGGCCATGGAGAATGCCGCAGGCGAGGACCTAGCCTGGTTTTGGCGGGGATGGTTTTTGAACAATTACAAGCTTGATCTGGCGCTCATCAGCGCTAAGTATGTTAATGATGATGTAAAAAATGGTGTTGAGGTAGTGGTAGCCAATAAAGAGGCTATGGCCATGCCGTTTAGCATTGAGGCTAAATTGAAGGATGGTACCAAACTCCGTATGAAGCTGCCGGTGGAGACCTGGCTGCAGAACAAAGCTACCACTTTTATTATCCCTACAACCTCAGCTGTGGAGAGCGTTAGCATTGACCCTGATGCAGCGTTGCCGGATGTGAACAGGGCGAATAACGGTTTAACCGTTAAGTAGCGTTTGCCCCACCAGTGTGTAAGACATAATTAAAAATAAAAGCCGGTTTATTTGCTTTCAAGCACAGCTTTAAGTGTTGTTTTAAAGGCCGGAAAAGTAAATGGTGAAGAGCCTGTCATCGCAAACTTTATTATGTGATTTTTATCAGTAATTACATAAGTTGGGAACTCATATATACCATACGCGCCACTAATTTTATATGCGTAGGTTAATGAGTGCGTAGTTAACAACGGCTTTTGCTTCAATTTTTCTGCAGCATCATCTTTATTATCGCTGGTAATGCCTATCGAAACAAGATTCGGATTTTTAAACTCTTTAAGAATACCGTTTATGGTTTCAAAACCTTCTGTACAAGGTGGGCATTCTACCCCCCAAAACACCATCACTATGGCTTTTCCATCAAAACTTTCCTGTTCAATGGCATTTTTTAAAGGATTTACATCAAGCGTATTTCCTTCGGCTAAAACGCCGGTTTTAATGGATAGCATACGCTTCACCATTTCAGTCATCATTGCCTTTTGCTCCTCCGGCATTTTTACAAGCATAACTTTACCGCCGGGTGCACCCGGAGCACCTTTACCGCGTAAGGTATATTCCCCGGAGTTTACCAACTTGGTATATTGATAATATTTTAAAGCATTTCCTTGCTCGTCGTACACAAGCATAGAGGTATCTAAAGGCATACTGCTCTGACGCATTTGCCCTGTTACCTGGGCCGAGGCGTATAAGCCTAAAAAGCTCAGTAAAAGTGTAAGGATAAGGTTTCTCATTTGGTTTGGTTTTACGCTTTATAATTACGGTCAATCTGTTGCAAAGTGTTGCATGTTGCAACAATCAATATTCACAAAGTATTAGTAATCAAATATATACAAAAAACAGTGTTGCAAGTGTTGTGTATTTTTCTGCAACACCCTTAATATATCGGCGGGAACTTAACAGGATAACTATCGCTTACCATGCTATACACCGCTTCTATTACATCATCAACAGAAGGCTTTGTGTAATAGTCGCCGTCTGATCCGTATGGTGGGCGATGATCCTTAGCACAAAGAGTTTTAGGCGGACAATCCAGCATGTAATATCCTTTTTGCCCTTCAATAACCTTTTGTAGTATATAGGCTGACGCGGCTCCCGGCAGATCCTCATCAACAACCAGCAATTTATTGGTTTTGCTTAATGAGTTTCCGCATAAATTCTCTGTATCAAATGGATATAAGGTTTGCGGATCAACCACCTCAACATTAATACCCATTTCCTGCAGCTCATCGGCAGCTTCCATCACTATACGAAGCGTTGATCCGTAAGATACTATGGTGATATCACTGCCCTCGCGCATTAATTCAGCTTTACCTAAAGGAACAGTGAACTCGCCCACATTAGCCGGCATTTTTTCCTTTAAACGGTAACCGTTAAGGCACTCAATTACAATAGCAGGCTCATCGCCACGTAAAAGCGTATTGTACATACCCGCCGCTTGCGTCATATCCCGCGGAACGCATATGTGGAGCCCCCGCATAGTACTCAATATCATACCCATCGGCGAGCCGGAGTGCCATATACCTTCCAGGCGGTGTCCACGCGTACGTATAATAAGCGGAGCCTTTTGGCCACCCGCCGTGCGGTAGCTTAAGCTGGCCAGGTCATCGCTTATAACGGTTACACCATATAGCAGGTAATCCATGTATTGTATCTCGGCAATGGGGCGCAGGCCACGCATCGCCATGCCCATACCCTGCCCTATTATGGAAGTTTCACGGATACCTGTGTCAGAAATCCGCAGATCGCCGTATTTGGCCTGTAAGCCCGCGAACCCCTGGTTAACGTCGCCTATAGCGCCCAGATCCTCGCCAAAGGCTACAATAGCCTTATCGCGCTCAAAATTAGCATCAAAACAGGCATTCAATATCTCACGGCCATCCAACATACGCGCGTTAGGCTCGTATACTGCCGGTACTGCCTCAATTTTTAAAGGTGATTCCGGTTTGTCCGAGAACAGCTTGGTATTAAATCTTTGGTGATTCTTCTTATTTTCAGATGCGAGCCATTTACTCAAAGCTGCCCTGGCGTCGGTAGGTTCAGAAGCAGTTAAACGCAATGCCTTTCTGGCAGCTGCTATAGCGTCTTTTCTTCCGGGATCTACACATGCACGCAATCCTGCTGCAATTACATGGATATCATCGCCAAAAGCCGACTGGTTAACCAGCGTATCCAATAAACGGACCGCTTCGTCTATATCCGTTTTTATTTCGGCGCCTAATTCATTCCATGCTTCACGCTGGAAGCCGCGGACTGTTTTTTTGGCTGCAGCTTCTAATGTCTCTAATTCCTCTTCGGTGGTTATAGCTGCTTCCAGCATCCATTTACGCATCTGCAGCAAACAATCATGCTCGGCCTCCCACTCTAAACGCTCTTCAGATTTATAGCGCTCATGCGATCCGGAAGTTGAATGCCCTTGTGGCTGGGTCATTTCTGTAACGTGGATCAAAACCGGCACATGTTCCTCCCGGCATAGCCTTATGGCAATCTCGTAGGTTTCGCACAACGCAACGTAATCCCATCCCCGTACTTTAAATATCTCGACACCATTGGTGCCGGTTTCGCGTTGGAAACCTTTTACAACTTCAGATATATCTTCTTTTACCGTCTGCAAACTTGCGGGTACAGAAATGGCGTAAGCATCGTCCCAAACAGACAGCGCCATAGGCACCTGTAATATGCCTGCAGCATTCAAAACCTCAAAAAACAAACCTTCAGATGTAGCGCCGTTACCAATTGTGCCGAAAGCTACCTCATTGCCGTTAACAGAGAAATTGGTAAGATCAGATAGTTCTTTGTTCTGCCTGTATAGTTTAGAAGCATAAGCCAAGCCCAATAAACGCGGAATAGAGCCCCCTGTAGTTGAAATATCCGATGCACAATTCATGGCCTCTGCCTGGTTTATCCAACTGCCATCAGCATTAACAAAGCGGGTACCATAAT
>CAMLFI010000128.1 GCA_946479225.1 uncultured Mucilaginibacter sp.
GCTGTAAGAGAGTATTTTGTAGAAGCTTTTTTTATGAGGAAATGCCAGGCAAGGTCAAGGGTCGCGTTATCAAAATAGTCAGTTTTAACCGCCCGCCATGCAATTCCAGATTTTGGCAATTTTGGTTTAACAACAGGTTGAGTAGTTGGCGCTACCCCCCACGGCCTGTCACCTTCCCATATAACCTGGTATAAACCGGTCTGCCGGCCAAGGCCCGACCAATCATCACCATCATATTTCTCATAGCTCTGCCCTATTGTCCACCACGTTCCATCAGCTATCTGCACAGGTGCAGCAATGTGATTAGGGCGCCGAAAGCCTACTTTGGCATCAGTAATAGGTTTAAAGAAATTACCTAACCTCTCCCATTTAGTTGAGTCGGCAGTTAAAGCCGAACCTTTAATAGCGTATTGCCCACCCGAAACATCCCCGGCAGGGTAATAGTAATAAATACCGTTCCGTTTTGACATTACAGGGCCTTCTGCCCAACTGTATTGTAGTTTGGCGTTTATCCAGTCCATATTCATCACTTTACCAGTTAACTGCCCGTCTTTACCTAGTTCTTGCAGGCGGTTAACTTTCTGGCCGTTTTTAATCACCATATAGGGCTTGCCATCGTCATCCACAAAAATGGAATTGTCGTATCCCAGGTTACCTGTTTCAGGATTGGTATTGACTTTTACAGGTGTTGACCAAGGCCCTTTTGGTGAACTTGCCTTTGAGAACCATTGTCCGTTAGCTGAAAAATAGATCCAGTAAGAGCCATAAAAATAGGTTATAGCACCCTGCCATATGCCTGATGATGGGCGATCAGTAACAAATCCGGCATTAGCGGCCGGTAATACTCTGCTTATTATTTCCCAATGTACCAGGTCTTTTGAATGATAAATGGGTAAGTATGGGTTAAAATGGAAACTGGAGCCGCAATGATAAAAATCATCGCCAACTTTAAGTAGCGTGGGGTCCGGATGGTCTCCGGGTAATGCCGGATTTACATAAGTTTGAACGGTTTGATAAAATAAGGAGGAATCGACCTTTGCTGCTTTTTGCGCCTGCGCAGACATTATGCCTGCCAGTACAACAGCCGACACCGCCGAAAACCGGTAAAACTGCTTCATGATAAATTTACTTTATAATTGTGCCGCAAAATGGCATTTTTTTTAATTGTTTATTTAACAATTAAAAAAATTACTGCCATTATCCCCGATCGTAACAAAAAAGTTGCTTAAAGATTACTACCTATAAAACAAAAGGCTGAAACATATATGTTTCAGCCTTTAATATTTATTTAGCCGGGGCCAATGAGAATACCCAGTTTACTATTTGCTTAGCCTGATCCGGCTTAAGCGCAGGATGCGGAGGCATTGCGACATCACCCCAAACACCGCTACCTCCATTTATGATCTTTTGGGAAAGCTTAGTGATATTAACCACGTTGTGTGCATATTTTTTGGCCACTTCCGCAAAAGCGGGGCCGATGGACTTCTCGTCGGTCTTATGACAAGCAGGGCAATCTAAACTCATCATTAACGCTCTGCCAGGAGCATTAAGTTTAGCCGTATTCGCGGCAGCCACAACCGCCTGACTGCTTCCTGCAATCACATTAGTACTTTGGCTTTTGCCGGTGCCTGTGGCATCACTAGCTGTTACAGAAACGGTGTAATTTCCTTTTGCTGTGTAAGTGTAAGTTAGTTTGGGCACTATAGTTACACGTTTAATTCCGTTACCCAGGCTCCAGTTATACCGTACTATTTTATTATTTTCTGCATCAGTAGCTTTTGCTGTGAAAGTAACCGTAAAAGGTATATTACCCGCAGGTTTGCTAGCGTTTATAACAGTTATTTGCGGGGCTACATTTCCCGCACTATAATCAATTCTGGAAATTGCCGCATCCGGATTTTTAGCAAACCAACCGTTACCGTACTCAAGTATGTACAACTTTCCATCTGGTCCAACCTCCATATCAACCGGTGCGTTAAACTTGGTGCTCTCCATAAAAGGCTCCATATTATCATAATCGCCTTCCGGTGTTAAGGTCACAGCTTTTACCCAGCCGCGTACCCATTCATAAATAAGTAATTTGCCATTGTAATGTGCAGGCAAGCCTGGCTTTGAATAGCGGTCGCCATAATATACGGGGCCGGCCATTGCGGTACGGCCGCCTGTTCCTGTTTGAGGGAAGTCAGCAGATACCGCATAAGGATACCATATAAACGCGGGTTGAGCCGGTGGCAATTCCGTTAAGCCGGTATTATTACGAGAGTTGTTGATTGGCTTTAAAGGATCAAATGCCGCGCCCGATTTGCCTGTGGCATAGTCATAATCACGGTAAGCCAGGTTCGGGCCTATAAATAATGGCCAGCCAAAATTACCTGCTTTACGCGCCTGGTTAACTTCATCATATCCTTTTGGGCCACGTGTAGCCATGCTATCCGCCTGAGCATCCGGCCCAACCTCGCCCCAATATAAAAATCCCGTTTTTGGATCAACGGAAATACGGTATGGGTTACGATTACCCATTACGTAAATTTCAGGACGTGTTTTAGCTATTCCTTTTGCAAAAAGGTTACCGTCCGGAATTTCATATGTGCCGTCAGGTTTAATTTTTATGCGAAGAATTTTACCCCGCAGGTCATTGGTATTACCAGCCGCTCTACGGTCATCATTAACTTCAAAACCCGGGCGCTGATCCAACGGAGCAAATGAGTTGGTATTGGGAGCGCCTTTAGGTACATTTTCCTCATCAAATGGCGACGTATTATCCCCTGTCGATAAATACAATTCGTGGTTTTTGCCAAACGCGATGGAGCCGCCTGTGTGGCAACAGGTTTCGCGGTCTGTTTTAACCTCCAAAATCCTTTTTTCGCTTTTAAGATCAAATACATTATTCTTAAAAGTAAAGCGAGATAAATAATTAACGGGTTTATTATCCGGGCTTGCCGGGCTGTAGTAAACGTACAGGTAATTGTTGGTTTTAAAATCAGGGTCAAGCTGTATCCCTAATAAGCCATCCTCTATACGGTGAGTGGCTTTTTTCAGTTCCTTAAAATACACATCTAACTTAGCAACCTGTGTTAGGGCTTTCGTTGCCTGGCTATATTTTAATATCTCTCCCCTGCGTTGAACTATCAAAATATCCAAATTAGGAAGAATAGCCATTTCAGTAGGCTCCGTAAATTTCCCTGTCGAAAGTACATTTTTATTGAAACGCGCTTCGTCAGGGGCATGCTGCGCTTTAACTTTAGTGTAATCTAAAGCTGGATGATTCATGGCATATTTAATACCGCCCAATATGTGCTTAACTATTAGATCTTCGCTGTACGACTCCTTGGTATGACCCAAACCCGTATAAAAAACCTTTCCACCTTCAAACTCATGGTACCACGCTATTGGGTGGTTGGCTCCCATTTTAAAGCGATCACCTCTATTACCATCATAAGTAAGCGAAGACTCTTCCAGGTTGATAAGCACCTTAACACTTTTGTTAAATAGTTTGTAATGGTACCATTCATCCCTGCGTTTCCACTCGGTTGGCAACATGCTAGTAGAAGGATGGTTTTTATCAAGCACAGTCATTGTAGCCATTTGTTGAGCCGGATGAAAGGAAAAGTATCCCCCTATCATGCGGCCATACCAGCGCCAGTCGTATAATGCATCAGCGGCAGCATGTATGCCTACAAAGCCGCCCCCTGCCTGAATATATCTTTGCAGGTCAACGCGTTGGTACGGGTTTAAGAAATCACCTGTTGTACTTACGAATATAACCGCGTCATATTTTTTTAAGTTACCCTCAGCTATTTTCCCTGCGTCTGATGTTGTATCAACGGCAAAGTTGTTCTCCTGTCCCATTTTCATGATAGCCTGCGCCGCCGCAGGGCGAGAATCATGGGCATAGGCCGCCACTTTGGTAAAAACCAATACTCTTTTTTGTGCCGATGCTGTAAACGCCGAAACGAATACCAATATCAACGCCCCTTTAACTACATGCGAAAATTTTAAATCCATATTTACTTTGATCATAACCGTTTGTCAAGCGAATATATCATCGCTGACGGGACAAATATGCAATATTTGTATATAAGTACGCAATTCTAATTGTGTTAACGTAACAAACCCGGCAAAAGTTTAAATTCAACTTTAAAACGGCATATTTGCACGATGGTTATAAGCATTTTAGGCTGCGGATGGTATGGCAAGGCATTGGCTATTGAACTCATTAAAAAAGGCATAACAATAAAGGGATCATCTACATCTGTCGAAAAAATACCATTGCTTGAGACGGATGGTATACACCCCTATCTTATCAATCTATCGCAGGAAAATAAAGTAATTGAGGATGTTTTTTTTGCTTGCGATGTCTTATGGATAAGTATTCCACCTAAGGCACGTGCCGGTAAGGGGTTAGAATACTTAAGGCAAATAAATGAATTGGTTAGTCTTGTAAAGCAATATAATATTAAACAAGTGGTGTTCGTCAGTTCAACGGGGGTTTATGGGGATAGTAATATCGATGTAACTGAATTGGATGAACCCAACCCGGACAGTGAGTCGGGCAAAATTTTGTTGGAAGCGGAAGGTATATTAAAACGGGAAACCAGTTTTACAACCACTATTATACGTTTTGCCGGCTTGATAGGCCCTGGGCGCGACCCGGGAAGGTTCTTTGCAGGTAAAACTAATATTCCAAATGGCAATGCGCCCGTCAATCTTATCCACTTAACAGATTGTTTAGGTATAAGCTGCGCGATAATAGAAAAGCAGGGCTTCGGGCATATCTATAACGCCACCGCTCCGCAGCATCCGTCAAGGGTTGAATTTTACACCAAAGCAGCGGAATGTTCTGATTTACAGAAACCGCAATTCATCAGCCAGAAAAATAATTGGAAAATAATTGAAAGTGTAAACGTACCCGGGCTACTACAATACTCTTATAAGGTAAGTTTAACAAAATAACGGCGGGCCGGACGCCCACCGCTATAAAGGAAAATATTATCTGCTCGCGTTAACTATCGCGATAGCTTCTTTAGTCGATTCAGTTAGTTCAGCATATTTTTTACCGTCCATAACATCTTTGCTTACCAGTTGGCTACCCATGCCAACTGCACATACACCTGCTTTGAACCAGCCGCCAATGCTCTCTTTAGTTAGCTCAACACCACCGGTTGGCATAAATAGTAAGTTAGGGAACAACACTTTTATGCTTGATAAAAACGCAGGGCCTAATATATTACCAGGGAACAACTTAATAACTTTCGCACCCAGATTTTCGGCTCTGATAACTTCTGACGGTGTCATGCAGCCAGGAACCCAAAGCAAACCATTCTTTTCTGATACCTCTACAACCTCTTCCACCAATCCCGGGCTGATGATGTAATCTGCACCTGCATCGGCAAAGGCCTGGGCAGCTTTAGCATCTTTAATTGTACCAACGCCGAGGTACATTCCGCCTAATTCTTTATCGCAAACCTCGCGTAGTTTTACAAAGTTTCTAAGCGCAGCTTCGCCGCGGTTGGTATATTCAATGGTTTTTACACCTGCAGCATACAGGGCACGCAAAATGTTTACGCTAACTTCTTCATCCTGATGAAAAAACAAAGGCAATATGCCCTGCTCAGGTATCAGTTTTAATATGGTGGCTTTTTTATCCATGTTTATTTAACCGGTTAATTTTTATGTGATTTACGGATGGTAAAAGTAGAAAACAAATATTTAAAACCGCATAGTTGCCTTATAGTACTTGCAATTTGTTTACGAAAACGTTAGCGGCAACTTTTCAGCTAAAAAGCTTCCTATTTATTTAGGTTTAATGTAGTTTTGGTGACTTTGTAAAAAAGCAACCAATTTGTTTTAATATTCATTTTCAAATTAAACATATAAATAACGATGTCTAAAAAAGTCGTAACCCTTGGAGAGATAATGTTGAGATTATCAACTCCTGATTTTAAGAGATTTGTACAGTCTGACAGCCTTGACGTTACTTATGGTGGCGGCGAAGCTAACGTGTCCGCTGCGCTTTGTAACTACGGTCTGAATGGCGTATTTGTATCAAAGGTGCCTAACAATGCTATCGGTCAATCTGCTATTAACCACTTGCGCCGCTACGGTGTTGATACACAGTTTGTGGCACGCGGCGGCGACCGTTTGGGTATCTACTTTTTAGAAACAGGCGCTTCTATGCGTGCTTCGCAGGTTATTTATGACCGTGCCGGCGCTTCTATTGCTGATGTTGATGCCAGTGAGTTTGATTTTGATAAGATGTTTGAAGGAGCAGATTGGTTCCATACCACCGGTATCACTCCTGCTTTGAGCGACAAGGCCGCTGCACTTACGTTAGCCGCCCTTAAAGCTGCAAAAGCAAAAGGCATTACTACCAGTATTGACCTCAACTACCGTAAAAAGCTTTGGAGCAAAGAAAAGGCTCGCCAAGTGATGACCGAGCTTTGCCAGTACGTTGATGTTTGTATAGGAAACGAAGAGGATGCTGAGACCACTTTAGGCTTCAAGAGCGAAGGTACTGATGTAACCAAAGGCGAATTGAACCTTGACGGCTACAAAAGCGTGTTCAAGCAAATGAAAGAGAAGTTTGGCTTTAAATATATAGCCTCTACCCTTCGCGAAAGCCACAGCGCTTCTGACAATGGATGGAGCGCTTTGGTATATGATGGCAATGAATTCTATCACTCTAAACAATACGAAGTACGTATAGTTGACCGCGTAGGTAGCGGCGACTCTTTTGCCAGCGGATTTATTTTTGGTTTGGTTACAGGTATGGCTTTGGGCGATGCCGCTGAATTTGGTGTGGCTGCTTCCGCTTTGAAACACACCATTCCGGGTGACTTGAACCATGCTACGTTAAACGAGGTTAAAGAACTGGTTAAAGGCGACGGATCAGGCCGTGTACAACGATAGTTATTAGATCATGGTTCATAGTTCATGGCACATTCTGCTATGATCTATGAACCACAAACCATGAACTTGAAATGATACTAGATACACTAAATAACGGCGAAAAATACTACAGCCTGCACCCTAACTTTAAGGTTGCCTTTGATTACCTTAACTCGACCGACTTGAATACGCTTGAGGTGGGTAAGTTTGAGATAGCACCCGGCGTTAAAGCCATCGTATCAGACAG
>CAMLFI010000129.1 GCA_946479225.1 uncultured Mucilaginibacter sp.
AAGTTTTCCGTTTACATATACTTCGCTATTCATATACACACCGTCAAAGTTGATTAGGGTTTGTGTGTAGGGTTCGCCTGCTTTTAGGGTAAATGTTTTTCTGTACCATGCTGTGCCGCCCAGTGTATAGCCGGTTGCTGTAGCACCGGGACTGGTTTTAGAAAACGGGCCAACTACTTCGCCGGGCTTTTGGTTGGGTAGATTTTCAATACTCCAATCATGTGGCAGGTCAATATTTCTCCATGATGCGTCGTTAAAAGCAGTTGCTTCAGCGCCGGTTACATCTCCTTTATAAAACTTCCAGTCTGCATCAAAAAGCGACTCATTTCTTGCGTTTTGCGCATTAGTACTTAAATTTAAAAAAATAAAGCAAAGCGTTATAAACAGCGTAACGTTAGGTTTCATAATAGAATGGTTGTTATTGGATGTTCAATAATACTATTTTTTTGGTAAGGTTTACCAGATGCGCTGATAAAAACTACATCGATGTAGTATATTTATTACCTAAGATTGATAACGATGAAAGAAGGACAACAAATAAGACCGGAATGGGTACCGGAGGCATATAAAGAAGATAAGCCGGAAGTGAGGGGTAAGGGTAGTGTGGCTAAAACGGAGCTTACAGCGCCATTATATTCCGGTAAAAAGACCCCTTCGAGAGGTAGGGTAGGCAACACACGCAAAAAGCCCTAAAACAAAATGTGCATTCCGATTTTACATTGAGAGGGTCACTGGTTCGAACCCAGTAACTCCAAAGAATAAAAAGTGCGACTGAAATATTTGCTTTGTTGTTTGTCACTATTGCTCACCTATATCTTACCACATTCACACTATTGCCAAAGACATCCAAATACCCTTCCACCTTTTCATTTTTAAAAAAGACAATGAAATGCCCTTCGCGCGTTTTGATTACTTCTGCATCGTAACTCCAAAGGCTTTCTTGCGACACAACATCGATTGTTACCAGTTTTTTATCCTGTATTTTACCGAGGTAAGTTTTCCTATAATCCGTAAACAGATGGTATAACTGGCCGTTTAAAGGAAAACTTAATAACATAGATACTTTCATTGTGTCTAGAAGTATTTTGGAGCCTTTGGTGGATTTAGTCTCATCATCGCCAACGTACATGATTATTCTTTTCCCAACTACTACACGCGGTTTAGGAAGTTTAAAAACATTTAATAATTCGGGATTTTCTATTTCAAGTACCTGCGAAAATCCAACCATGTGGTTGAGTGTGGCAGTAACAAAATATTTGCCATCTAATTTATTTATTACAAGCGGACAACTCGCAACGCAAGAACGTTCAATACCAGTTTTTTTATTTTTAAACCATACTGTTCCACCCCATTCCCCGCTACAGGTTTTTCTTACGACATATTTATCATCCTCAAAGAACTTTAGGGTTTCCCTACGAAAATTACTAATAGATTTTTTGTTGAACGTATCAGGTGCAATAATCTCCTTTATCTGAAATATTTGAGCTAGACACTTCGATTGAAAGATTAATATGAACAGAATTGCCGGAATAAATTTCATGAACAGGTTTAGCTGATTTAATACGAATATAATCAATTAAAGCTTTCATGTTTGCTAACTACAGCATAATTAAGAGATGATTTGCGTTAAAGCAAAGAGTAACTAAGTCTCGAAAAACCCCCTAAAAACAAAATGTGCAGACACTAATTAAAGCGTCTGCACATCTTCTAATCTGCATATCCGCACATCTACAACTTAATCTCTTCGTCTTTTGATGAGAAGAAGTGAAACTCAGTTATCTGGTAGGCAGGGTTGCTTTTAACCTTTATCCATTGGTTATATTTAAAGTACCATTTACGCTGAACATTGAACAAGCCCTTTTTAATGAATGCTTCAACATACGGGTGCACACAAAGTGTAATGCCGCGCTCGTTTTGTTCAAGCAATATATAGTTAAAGTTATTCTCAATATCGTCTATCAGCAACACCGTTGGCCTTATGGTGCCGGTACCATGGCAGGCAGGGCATACTTCGCTGGTAACAATATTCATTTCGGGCCTTACACGCTGACGGGTAATTTGTACCAATCCAAATTTGCTCGGTGGCAAAATGGTATGCTTGGCCCTGTCGTGCGCCATTTCTGCGCGCAGGTAGTCAAACAGTTCCTTGCGGTTGGTAGGCTTGTGCATGTCAATAAAATCGATCACCACAATACCACCCATATCGCGCAGGCGCAGTTGCCTTGCAATTTCTTTAGCAGCTTCTTTATTCACCTGGAAAGCGTTCTCTTCCTGGTTTTCTTTGCTTGCTGTGCGGTTGCCGCTATTAACGTCAATAACGTGCAACGCTTCGGTATGTTCTATAACCAGGTAGGCGCCGCCCGCAAGGTTAACGGTTTTACCAAAAGCCCCTTTTATTTGCTTGTCAATGCCGTAATGTTCAAATATCGGTTCTTTGTGCTTGTGCAGCTTAACGATACTTTCCATATCCGGAGAGATGTCGTGTATATACGATTTCACCTCTTCAAACAAACTAGGGTCGTTTAAATAAACATTCTGAAAATCGGGATTTAATATATCCCTTAAAATTGTTGAGGTACGGCCAATTTCGCCCAATACCTTCTTCCCCGGCTCTACAATTGGTAGGCGCGTAACAAAGGCTTCCCACTTTGATATTAAATCAAGCAGGTCTTTTTGCATTTCAGTTACACCTTTTCCTTCGGAAACGGTACGGATAATAACCCCAAAATTTTTGGGCTTAATGCTTTCCACTATCTTGCGCAGGCGTGTGCGTTCGGTGTTGCTCTTTATCTTTTTTGATATGGATATCACATCAGAAAAAGGCACCAGTACTACGTAACGGCCGGCTATTGACAAGTCGGAGCTTAAACGCGGCCCCTTGGTAGATATAGGTTCCTTTGCAATTTGCACCGGAACAAGCTGATTTTTTACCAATACTTCAGAGATCTTTCCTCCCTTACTTATATCGTCGTCAAGCTTTAAACCATCTAACAATTTAGACTTGTAGCTCCCGCCACGCACCTGTTTGGTCAGTTTAAGCAGGCTTTGTACCTGCGGACCAAGGTCAAGATAGTGCAAGAAGGCATCTTTCTCGTAGCCAACATCAACAAAAGCGGCATTTAGCCCGGGCATTAGCTTTTTAATGCGCCCGAGGTAAATATCGCCAACAGTATAATTGTTGCTTATTTGTTCTTTATGAAGCTCTACGAGTTGTTTATCCTGTAATAATGCAATGGTAGCCCCGTTGGGGGATGAATCGATAATTAATTCTTTTATCAACTGCTACTCCATTTCTTAATGCCAATTTTGAGCGTGCTCAAAGGCATATTAATTGAGGGTAAAAAACAATAAATGCGTATCTGCTTTGCTATAAAAGCAAACAAAATAGGGGGCCTAAAAGCCCCTTATCTTATTTCTTTTTGTGCCTGTTTTTTCTTAAACGCTTTTTGCGTTTGTGCGTAGCCATTTTATGTCTTTTACGTTTTTTACCGCTTGGCATAATAATAATTTTTTAAATGTGTTTAACTTAATTTTGTAATTCCTTTATATACTGGTCAATGCGCTGAGCAAATGATGGATCAGGCATTAGTTCCTTGCATTTTTGGTAAGCCGCAATGGCCTCCTGTTTTTTGCCTATTTGCTTGCAGCTTTCGGCTAAATAAAAATAAGCTTCAAAATCAGGCTTAATGGCTATCAGCGTTTTAAAACGCGCAACAGCTTTATCATACTGGCCTGATTTCATGGAGAACAAACCCAAATTAAGGTTCGCTGCCACATTGTTAGGGTCTTTCTCAACCACCTCGCGCAGCAAAGCTATACCTTGCATTGGCGATGCGCCACCGTTAACATAAGCCACACCCAAACCTGTTTTTGCATCAAGGCTGGATGGGTTAAGTTTGGTAGCATTTTGAAATGCTTCAACCGCGTTAGTTACAAACGTTGGCCCGGCCGCAGTGTCTGCAGACAGTTTATAAGCCTCGTTAAAACGAATACCGGCATTTATCCATTGGTTAAAAGACTTCTCTTTGCGTGCAGCTGCCAGGTAATAGAAGGCGGCCGGCGCAGGCTGATTCACATCGTCCCAGGTTTTTGCCAGTTGTTTTTCAAGATCTGTTTTTTCAGCATCGGTTGATGCTTTTTGAAGCTTCGCTTCCAGATCATTGATCTTTACTGATAAACCCTGACCAATAGCAGCTTTTGCAGTGGCAGATACCGTCTCAACCGTAACATTTGCTGCCGGGGCAACGCCTGCTTTGGCATTTTGAGGGGCATCATGGCTGCTGTCTTCTTTAGTTAAAGCCTTTAGGGGTTGACGATACAAATAGCCCATAACAGCCAAAATGGCTACAACGAATGCTATTTGTTTGGTTCTCATTGCCTTTTAACAGATTGCTTAAGCTTTGTTGCCTGTTTTTACTTTTTCAACAAAAGTTTTAGCCGGCTTAAAGCTTGGTACAAAGTGCTCCGGTATAATGATGGCCGTGTTTTTAGAGATATTACGTGCTGTTTTTTTAGCTCTTTTTTTAATAACAAAACTACCGAACCCTCTAACGTATACATTCTCGCCGCTAACCATAGAGTTTTTTACTACTTTAAAAAACGCCTCAACTGTTTCCTGAACGTCAACTTTTTCTATACCTGTTTTGGAAGAGATCTCGGTTATAATTTCTGCTTTAGTCATGTTTTTATTTCCTTTTAATATATTATTACTTAACTGATTTGGGGTTGCAAAAGTATCTCTTTATTGGCAAAGTTTGAAATAAATAACGCTTTTTTTTTACGAGGGTACCTAATACACGCATATATATTACAAATGCCACACAATTAGCGGTATATCTTATACTTTTGCGGGTCAATGCAGGTTACACAAGAGCTTATAAACTGGTACAACACACGCAAGCGCGATCTGCCCTGGCGCCACACAACTGATGCGTATACCATTTGGTTGGCTGAAATTATTTTGCAGCAAACCCGGGTTGAGCAGGGGCTGCCTTATTTTCATCGCTTTTTAGATAAGTACCCTACCGTAACTGATTTTGCTGCCGCGCCCGAGGATGATATATTAAAACTCTGGCAGGGCCTGGGGTATTATTCGCGCGGACGAAACATGCTTAAAACCGCCAGGCAGGTGCAGCAGGAGTACGACGGGATCTTCCCTACAGCTTATGATGAACTGATAAAGTTAAAAGGGATAGGCGAATACACCGCCGCGGCTATCGCTTCGTTTTCGGCAAACGAGGCCCGGGCCGTGTTGGATGGTAATGTGTATAGGGTGCTGTCGCGCTACCTGGGCATAAGCGAGCCCATTGACAGCACAAACGGCAAAAAGATATTTAAACAAGCTGCTGCTGATTTTCTTAATACGAAGGATCCGGCGGCGCATAACCAAGCCATGATGGAACTGGGCGCTTTGGTTTGCAAGCCCAAAAATCCCGCTTGCGGCACATGCCCTATCAGAATGGGTTGTTATGCCTTTTTGCATAACGCTACCACCGCCTTGCCGGTAAAATCGAAAAAAGTAAAAATACGGGAGCGGTACTTTAATTATTTCCTGATTGAAGATAACGACCGGATATTAATAAATAAACGCGGCGAGGGTGATATATGGGCCAATATGTATGATCTGCCATTGATAGAAACGACTGATCAAACCACTATAGAAGAACTGGCGACCCTGCCCGAAACGGTAGAAATTTTTGGACCCGATTTAAGAATTAAGAAAATACTCCCCATAGTAAAACATATTTTAACCCACCAGCATTTATATGTAAGATTTATTATTCTGGAGCAGAATCCGCTGGTAATCAACGCTAAGTGGGATTTCGTAGAAGTAAAAGATTTGAAAATGATGGCATTGCCCAAAGCAATTTTTATATTTTTAGATAATTTTTTAAATTAGAAATAAATATTTACTTTTATGGCATGTCTGGAATTAACAAAGTAATACTGGTAGGTCATTTAGGCAAGGACCCCGAAATTAGATATTTAGAAGGTGGTGTATCGGTTGCAAGTTTCCCGCTGGCTACCTCAGAAACCTTTAACAAGGATGGCAAAAAAGTTGAGCAAACTGAATGGCACAATATAGTATTGTGGCGCAGCCTGGCCGATGTGGCTGCCAAGTTTTTGCAAAAAGGTAAGCTTGTTTACATTGAAGGTAAACTGCGTACCCGTTATTTTGAAGATAAAGAAGGCGTGAAGAAATACACTACCGAAGTAGTGGCTGAAAACTTTACCCTTTTAGGCAGAAAGACCGATTTTGAAGCTGACGGGCACCCACGCTACGGCAACAAACTGCCGGATGGCAGCCCTGCTTTTGACGGGACCACCGCACCCGAAGACATACAATTCTAAACCAATTACAAACCAACCAAGAAGGCCCCGGAGCGAAAGCAACGGGGCTTTGTTTTTATGGGCGACTAAAGTTTTACAATAAAGGTCCTGATAGAATTTAAGGTAGTCCCGCCGGCGCCTTTAAACTTATAAACGTCGCAAAAGGCAAATTTTGATTTATCAGCAGTAGTAATTTCGCCGCTTACGGAAGCATCGGGTCCGTGGGTTATAATGGTATTGATCACTAATTCTTTAACTTCCCAAAGCTGGTGACGGGGGAGGGCTTTTAAATAATCTTCTTTACCAGTAACGCTTGATTGCCCTATTATTTCCCAATTAATCTTTTCCGAAATATTGGCTGTTATAAAATCAATATCGCCATTGGCTAAAGCGCTGTTAAAGTCTTTTAAAAACAACTTTCTTGGCGCGTTTCCACAGTCGGGTTGTACAGTAATTTTTGCCATGTAGCAAATATATACCGTACGCGGCTAAAATTCATATAATGCGGGTTACTCCATCGTTCCCCAGGGTCTCCTGAAAGGGACCCTGCGCTAGCACAAGCATTACGGTACGCAGGGTCCTCTATGAGAGACCCTGCGGGGACCGAAGAGAAAGGTTTGCTTGAGATGGATAGTGTGGGCGAGTCGGAGACTCTTTTTTATCTGGGAATCCGTAGAGCTCTGCAGAACTCTACGGATAATGAGGTCTTTACTTCAACTCGAAAGTATACGTCCGGTCCGCGCCGGCGGTTTCCTTC
>CAMLFI010000130.1 GCA_946479225.1 uncultured Mucilaginibacter sp.
GATAATATATTTACAACCATAATAAAAATACCGCAGTTATGACCCGAGCATTACTAATTGACGACGAACCCCTGGCCCGCATGGTTGTGAGAGAGTACCTGCAGGATTTTGGGCAGATTGAAGTATTACAAGAATGTGGCGATGGGTTTGAGGGTCTGAAAGCAATACAGCAGCACAAACCCGACCTGGTTTTTTTGGACGTACAAATGCCCAAAATAAATGGTTTTGAAATGTTGGAACTGGTTGATGACGCACCGGCTATTATCTTCACTACAGCTTTTGATGAGTATGCAATAAAAGCGTTTGAGGCACATGCTGTTGATTATTTGCTAAAACCGTTTAGCAAAGAACGTTTTGCAAAGGAAATTGAAAAATATCTCGGCCAAGCGTCAAGTACTAACGTAGTGCCAAAACAAACAGAAAATCTATTAGAAACGGCATCCCATTCGCCCCAGCAGCATGAGCGTATTGTTGTTAAAACAGGTACCAAGGTAAAAATTATACCCGTTGCTGATGTGCAATACCTGCAGGCCGATGATGATTATGTAAGCGTATTTACACAAGAAGGCTCCTACCTTAAAAATAAAACCATGAGCTTTTTTGAGCAAACGCTTGATCCGCGCCACTTTGTGCGCGTACATCGGTCTTACATATTAAGCGTTCAGGAAATTACCCGCATAGATCCTTACGAGAAGGACAGTCACCTGGCTATTCTTAAGTCGGGTGCAAAAATTCCGGTTAGTAAAACCGGCTATGCCAAACTTAAGCAAGTATTAGGGATATAAGGATCAGTTTTTCCATTTTATATTCTTCCTCTATCAATATTAACACATTTAAAGCCGCATAAAGCGGTTTTTTTCGTTTATATTTCCACTGTAATACTTTAATATTATATATTAGTTACTTATACTATTGACTGAAAGGTTGAAATCATATTGCGCGATATTTATTTTTTTGAACACACTGTGTTCTGCTCTTTCTGCGCATCCGCTTAACGGCGTAACCGATAGTTTAAAAAAGCTCATCTCCACCAACCTCCGGAATACCTCCGCAGACACCACAACCATAAGGCGCCTTAACAAACTGGCTTTGGAATTTTATGAGTCGTACCCTGATAGTACCACCTACTACGGTGAGCTGGAAATAAAACTCGCAAAAAAAATAAATGACATCAAGGGGGTTGCAGACGGAAGCGTTCAGGTTGCTTCTGTAAGTTCTTTTAGGGGAGATTATAAAACCGCAGAAAAACTTTATAATAAGGCGATTGATATTTATAACAAGACAGGCGATCTACACGGTTTATATAAATGTTATACCGGATTGGGTGGCATTCAAGATTATTTGGGTAATTACGATAAAGCTATTCTACTTTATAATCAAGGCCTCGGGATAAGCAGGAAAGCGCGCGATGAGGCTGACGAAGCTGATTGTTATAATTTATTAGGAATTACTTACGACAGTAAGGGGGATTATTCAAAATCGCTGGATAATTATTTTAAATCGCTCATTATCAATATAAAACAAAAAGACGAACTATCTGCAGCAGATAAGTACTGCAACATTGGTGTTATAATGCATGAACTCGGACTTAATTCTAAAGCTTTAGATTATTACGGAAGGGCGCGTGACATTTGGCATAAACTTGATGACAAGCAGGGCCTTAGCGCTATTTACCAAAACATTGGAGAGGTGCTGCTTGATCAAGGGAAATATGCAACGTCTTTGGAGCATTTGCGTTATGCTGAGGCGAGTTATAAGGAAATGGATGACCATGATGGGTTGAGCCTGATCTATTACGACCTTGGTTTGTTTAAACTTAGAACAAACCAAAAAGACTCCGCACTTTATTATCTTAATCTTTCGCTCAAATCAGCCAATCATAACAAGATAAAATACAACGAAGCTAACGCATATCTGGGTCTTGCCACCATTTACAACGGCCGGAGAGACTTTAAAAACGCTTACGTTTATGCCATCAAAGCCCAATCTACTGCTAATACTATGGGTAGCAACGGGGTAAAGGTAGATGCCATGAAGCAGGTAAGCACTGCTTTGGCCGGCTTAAAGCGCTTTGAAGAAGCTTATCAGCAAATGCTTCTCTATTCAGCTCTACGCGGCCGTTTAAACCATAATGAAAGTATACAAAAAATCGCCTCCTATAATATTGAAATAGACTTTGCCAAAAAGCAGAAGCAGATAGCAGAGCGACAGCGCGAAAAAGAACGGGTTTTTAAAAAGAAACTTGCCCTGCAAAAAAGCATGAATATAGCCTATGCTGCTATAATACTTGTATGCGCCACATTGGCTGTAATATATTACCGGGGCAGGCGCAGGCAAAAAGCCATTAACGCCATGCTTCACGAAAAAAATAATGAGATTTTGTTGCAGCAGGAAGATATTCACCACCAGTCAATTAAATTGAATGAACTTAATTTATTGAAAGATAGGTTGATAGGTGTTCTTGCGCACGACCTAAGAGCCCCTATAAGTACGCTGCGCGGTCTTTTTACCTTAATGATAGACAAAAGTATTACGCATACCGAGTTTGTTGAGATGACACCAACTGTGTTTAATAAACTTGAACATACATCAGACTTTTTGGACACATTACTTTTTTGGATAAACAGCCAGGTTGATACAACTGATGCGAACATCAAGGTTTTTAAAATAGATGAAGTGGTAGATAAGGAGCTGATGCATCTGGAAGATAAGATAAAGCAAAAGGATTTAACGGTAATGGTAAATGTGAATGCTGATATCACTGCGTTTGCTGATCCAAGTTCCATCCGTATAGTTATTCATAATTTTTTAACCAATGCCATTAAGTTTTCAAACCGGGGTGGCTTAATAGAGATATCAGCTTTTACAGAAAATGGCCGCACTGTTTTTTGTATTAAAGATAACGGCGTTGGAATGAGTGAACAGAATCTTGCCAATTTATTTAAAAGCCGCGTAAACAGTTTACAGGGTACCGAGAATGAAAGCGGAACAGGTATGGGGCTTCTGTTTTGTAAGGATCTGGTTGAAAAGTATAAGGGCAAAATTTGGGTTGAAAGTAAACTGGATATGGGTACCAAATTATGTTTTGATCTGCCTGCAAACGCTTAGCAATCGCATAAAGCGTTTTTTTGCATGTTTATATTCCACAAAAGATGGTAATTACACATACATGTATTTATACATAAGCAATTTTGACTAACTTGAAGTAAAAGCCGCAAGTTTTTTTATAAAATCTGTAATTTCCTCAGCGTAAATACTGTTTTTAGTGTCATAATTTTACTATTTGTCTATTATTATTAACAATAATTAATTTTTTGGCCACTTATTGCAAATTATTTTAAAATTGACTATGCGTTAAGTATATTTGGGTAAAGCTATCAGCAATGGGTAAAAAGTGCATAAATTACCTTATACTAACTGAAAAGGAGTTGATTTTTTTGCTAAGATCAGATGATATACGCGCCTTGGAACAGCTTTATCATAACTATAAGGTAAGATTGTACAGCAGTATCTTAAGCATAGTTAAAGTTGAAGAACAGGCTAAAGAGCTACTACAGGAAGTATTTGTAAAAATATGGAATGCTAGAGCGGATATTGATCCCCGAAAGAACTTTCGTGTTTTCCTCTTTAAAACAGCGGAAAGCTTAATTTACGATTTTTTTAGAAAAGCCGCTTTAAATAAAAAAATCGAAAATCAATTTATTGCTTCCGCCGCGTCCACCCGTAACGGTGTTGAAAAACACATTTACAGTAAGGCAGATAAGGTAGAGCTATTGAATGTTATTTTATTAAGTTAATAAGGCAAAAATTGGCAGATAAAAAGGCTCTTAACAACACATTCCAACGGTATTTGAATAACGAATGTTGTACATACGAGATCAAATATCTATTGAAGCATTTTGTATCCGGCCACAATGATGCTTTATTAAGAGAGATGATTGCAGATAAACTAAGAGATCATTCAGTTGATGAACACCTATTTCACAACCCCGCGCTTTTTTGCGACGAATCTTTTAAAGATGCCATACGGCAAGCCGACTCTAATATCGAACACATAAACAAAGCGAAAAATACAATTCCTTTTATTAACAGGTCAACCATAATTAAAATTTTGGCGATATTGATGCTTGTTGTGTTGTTATAAATTATCAGGTCCTACTGCCTTTCTTATCGTTTTTCAAAACCCCTGCCACAATAATTGGTTACTTATTTATGTTTAAATAAAATACCTTTGAACGATGGCTTATAAGTATACCCTGTTATTTTTACTTTTCATTTGTTTTAATCAGTCTGCAAAAGCAGACTTTGCTTTAGATCAAAACTCCACAGCGGCGTTCAAAGCCATATTTGAATTACGGTTTCCCGAAGCGAAGAGACTTATAGCCGAAGAGAAGCGAATTAACCCGGACAACGGAATTATTCTCCTGTTGGAGAATTATATGGATTACTTTTATCTGCTTACCTCAAGCAACCGCGCCGATTACGAAAAATTTAAAGATAGGCGCTCTGCCAGGCTTGATGCACTGGAGGATAACGATGAAAAATCGCCATATTATATGTTTGCGCAGGCAGACGTTTATATTCAATGGGCGGTATTAAAGGCTAAGTTTGGCGACTACGCACCGTCCGTTTGGGATATGCGGAAAGGGCAAAAGCTGCTGACAAAGAACGCTGAAAAATTCCCTGATTTTATTCCTAATCAAAAAAGTATTGGGTGGTTAAATATACTGGTTGGCGCTATTCCGCCAAGCTCAAAAGGCATAGTTGGTATTTTGGGTGTAAAAGGCGATCTGCCCACTGGCTTACGCCAACTGCAACGCCTGCGCGGTCAGTTGGATGGCACTAAATATAGTTTTTATAAGGATGAGGTTAGTTTTATAATAGCTCTTGCCAACATTGATATCCTGAAGAAAAAGGATAATTACACCCAGCTAATGGCTATGGCAGGAGACATGAGCGATAAGAGTTTATTAAAAAACTACCTGCAAGGTTACATAGCATTTAAAACGGGCCATACCGACGTGGCGATTGACCGCTTTATGGATGCACCACAAACGGCAGAATACATGGATATGCCGGTTATAACTTATTGGTTGGCCAATGCAAAAATGTGCAGGATGGACAGGGATGCCGATAAATGCTTTTTGAAATTTATCAGCGAAAACAAGGGTGACAGCTTTAACAAGGATGCCTATTTAAAGGTAGCCTATTGTGCTTTTTTAAAGAAGGATGCTGACGCTTATAATACCTACCTGAATATGGTACGTACCAAAGGATCTGCCGCTGATGAAAAGGATAAGGAAGCTTTAAAAGAAGCTAACGATGCCCGGCCCGATGAGGAACTGCTTAGAGCCAGATTTTATTTTGATGGTGCCTATTATGATAAGGCACTCGCGCTGCTTAAAGGCAAACCCTTTACTGAGTTAAAAATTGTGCGCGACAAGACGGAGTATTATTACCGTTTCGGGCGTACGTATGATGCTATGGAGAATGACACTGCAGCATTAACCAACTACCAGCGCGCCATTAATTTAGGCCGGGCAACCACCTATTACTATGCTGCCAACTCTGCTTTGTTAAGCGGACTCATCTACGAGAAAAAACACGATCTAAAAAAGGCAGCGGAGTTTTTTAAACTGACCTTATCCATGAAAAACCACGAGTATCAAAACAGTATTGATAATCAGGCTAAGGATGGGTTATCGCGTATAAACGCTGATTAATTTAGTTTACTGCGGTTTTGTAAACCTTACTTGCCTTTGCAGCGATTTTTTGTGGTGGGTATTCACTTTTTCTACCAGCTGTTTAAAGTTGTAATCGGCAGTAGTGCCGCAGTCCAGCATATCAAAATATAAGGATGGCTTGGTGCTTTCAAAATACTCAATAATATTACTGCACCAAATTAGCTGGCAGTTGCCCTTAACACGGCTTACCACTTCGTTTATGCCATCCTGAAATACAATGTCCTGTATGTGCATGCTTTCCAAATTCCCCTGCGGGAAGTAAAGGAACAGGTTGCCCGGTTGTGATAATTTATCGCCTATGTAATCAAAACTTTCTATTAACGATAGCTTGCCCGGCTCAACCGAAAAGCTACCGCAATATTGCAGCCATGGGTTCTTTTCCATCTGCTTTTTAACCGACATAATGTAAAGCTTGCGCATAAAGCCGGGTTTCCACAATACTTTTCCGCACAGGTAAAAAGCAAAAAATCCATCGAAAAAGCTAAAATGGTTAACCATTAAAATGTAGGAATGGTTAGGCTTTATATCAACGGGATTTATGACCAGTTTATTAAAACGCCGCTTTAACAAAGCAGAGATGAGAACGCTGCCGCATTTAAAAAAGAATGGCTTTAACGGTTTTGATTGGATGATCATGGCTGCTAATTTAAGGTATTTATAAAAAGCCGAATAAAATATTAAATAAATAAAAGGGGAGCGTCAAAAACCAAACTTGCGCTCGTTTGCAACGAGTGCTTAATATGGGTGGGCGATTGCATCGACATGAAAGCATTAAACTCACAACACTTTATAACAAGTGCCAACTGTAGATAGTAGACTATTTATAGTCAAAAAAGCGTCTCAGACGCGAGACCACGTTAAGCACTCGTTGCAAACGAGCGCAAGAACGGCAAGAATAGCAACGAACTAAACGCTTTTACTCTTTAAATTCCAGATCTTCTCCGCTTTGCGCCCAATTAACCAAAACGAAGCCGCTAAAATGGCGAAGAATATTGCCTTGTTGATGTTGTCCCAAAAATATTCGAAGTATTTGGTGTAGATGAAGATGATTAGGAAGGTTATGCCAAACTCACGGGCTATGGTGTCGCCACGCTTTAAGCCGTATAACATAAAGCCGGCTGCAACCACTGCCGATATAATGCCCCAATAAAAAAAGCTGATCTGCTTAACGTTATACCACTTGTCCAGATTGCCGTAGTTACCAAAAATGCTCAACATCCACAACGATAGAAAGAGATATAACAAGCCCACTACATAAGTTTGCTCCCAAAAAAATACAAACCATTTTCTGCTGCGCAATAGCTGGCAGGCACCTACCAATAACAGGCCGAACAACACA
>CAMLFI010000131.1 GCA_946479225.1 uncultured Mucilaginibacter sp.
GACCACCGAGATCTACACTCTTTCCCTACACGACGCTCTTCCGATCTTGACTCATTTCTTCCTTGTGGCGGGTATAAAGGTCTATGTAGTTTTGTACATATTCATTATAATCCAACTGAACTTCTTTTTGAATAGCGGCAAGTTTGCCTGCAAAAGATGTAGGGTCAGGAGACAAAGCTCTGCCGGGAAATAATTCCCTAACCACTAATGCGGCGGCATCGTTAGTACCTGCGCTTACAGGAAGAACGGCTTTATTTTTGATTGTGCTATCGATGGGAAGGTCGTTAGCTTTAATAGTTTGTTGTGATAAAAGGCATAAAGCGACAATAATTATTCTCTTCATTCTTTCTCATTAGGGGTTAATGGCATGTGCGTTTTTAAACACGCATTTGCTAAAGTATTAAATATTTATAGTTCAACGAAATATTTTGCGAAATTTAATAACTCCTGCTCGTTGAAATGGCTGGTTAATAATTGTAATCCTAACGGTAAACCTTTGCTATTATTGCCTGCAGGCAAGGATATAGCAGGTACGCCGGCTAACGAAGCCTGTACCGTAAATATATCGGCCATGTAACTTTTTAAAGGGTCATCGCTGATATGGCCTATCTTAAAAGCAGGCTCAGGCGTGGTTGGGATCAATATAAAATCGAACTCTTTTAAAATTCTTTCAGTACGCTCTTTTATCAGCCTGCGTACTTTTTGTGCCTTTGCATAGTAGGCATCGTAATATCCGGCGCTAAGCACAAAAGTACCCAACATAATACGGCGTTTTACTTCTTTACCAAAGCCCTCAGACCGTGAAAGTTTGTAGGTAGATACCAAATCGGTAGCGTTTTTGCTGCGATACCCGTAATGAACACCATCAAAACGCGCCAGGTTGGAAGATGCTTCGGCCATGGTCAGAATATAATACGTTGGCACGATATAATCCAGGTAATCAAACTCTACAGGTGTAACGGTATGGCCGTCGGCTTGCAGCTGTTCTATCTTGAGTTTTAAAGCGGCTTTTACATCATCATCTACACCACTGCTGGTTAAAGCCTCGCGTAAATACGCTATCTTCTTTTTACCTGATGATTTTTCAAGTTTACCCCCATAAGCATCTGCAGGAACCTGCGATGTACTGCTATCATAATCATCAGCACCTGCCATTACTTCTAATAACAATGCTGCATCTTCAACAGAACGCGTCAACGGGCCTGCCTGATCAAATGATGAACCGTAAGCGATCAAACCATAACGCGAAACGCGTCCGTAGGTAGGTTTTAATCCTACCAGGCCACAAAACGCTGCAGGTTGTCTTATCGATCCGCCGGTATCAGTACCAATAGCAGCATGGCACATATCGGCCTGTACCGCTACAGCAGCACCGCCCGATGAACCACCCGGCACACAGGTATTGTCGGCATGGTTTTTTACTATACCGAAATAAGAAGATTCGTTGGAAGCACCCATGGCAAACTCGTCGCAATTGGTACGGCCAATTATAATGGCATCTTCATTGAGCAGGCGCTCAACTATAGTTGAAGAGTATATGGACTTAAAGCCCTCTAAAATTTTTGAAGACGCGGTAACTTCATGCCCCTGGTAGCAAATATTGTCTTTAATAGCCAAAACCATACCGGCTAAACGCCCGGCATTGCCCTGCTTTAATTTTTGGTCAAGATGCTCCGCATTTTGCAGCGCTTCATCTTCAAACACCTCGTTAAAAGCGTTAAGATGGCAGTTTGCCTTTATATTAACCAGATAGTTCTCAACCAGCGCCTTTACGGTGATGGTTCCGCTTTTTAATCCACTTTGTATTTCAGCTAAAGAGGAGTAAGATTTAATCATAGGGGCCTAAAATAAAAAACTTATCCGTTGAAAAGGATATAATTTTCAACAGATAAGTTATATTTAATAAAGATCTTGTAACAGAGTACCTTAGTGTATTAAACTTTCGGTTTTTCTTCTGTAGTTTCGTTGGCTCCGCTTGATGCGTCTTTAAATTCTCTTACGCCTTTACCTAAACCTCTCATCAATTCAGGTATTTTTCTGCCGCCAAATAACAGCACTACTATTAAAAGAATTAAAATAATTTCTTGTGCGCCTAATCCCATCATGGTTTCTACTTTTTAATATTATTGTTCTAAAATATCTTTTTGCTATTTGCTTGGGCCGTTTGCGGTTCATCATCGGGCAAAGCCTGCTCGTGTTTGTACCGGGTATCGTGCTCAACATTCTCTTCAAATTCTACCTGATCATTACCTGTTACATAATCCTGGCTTGCAGGCATGCTATTGGCAAGATATTCATCGCCGGCAGATTTCTCTTCAATAAACCGGTTAGGGTCATATTGATCGTACTCCGCGGGTGTTTGATCTATATTTTTTTTAACCTGCTGTTCTTCGAGCTTTTTATTTTCAAAGCTGTCTATTTGGTTATTGATCTCTCGTTTTACGCCTTCTGATGCCTCTTTAAAATCGCGGATACCTTTGCCTAACCCCTTTGCCAAGCCCGGCAGCTTATCGCCTCCAAACAGCAATAAAGCAGCCCCCAGTATCAGCATTAATTCCCCGCCACCAATATCCAGAAATAAAAACACCCCACTCAACATCTTATTTTTTTAATTTAAGGTTACAAATATAAACAATTAATATTTTATAAAAACACCAACTATCTGGGGGCTAGCCATGTTTCAGGATTAACATTCTCTTTCCCTTTATACAGCTCAAAATGAGCCACCGTTTCGCCGGTTGCGGCTTCAGTAGCAACGGCCCCTATAGATTGCTTTGTATTTACCTTCTGCCCCTTAGACACAGATACCGAACGAAGGTTTGAATAAACCGAAAAATACTCCCCGTGTTTAACAGCCACCAGGAAGGTTCCCATTATCTCCTGCACGCTAAGTACTTCCCCCTCAAAAACAGCCCTTACCTGAGCCCCACCCGAGGTTCTGATGTCGATGCCATTATTATCAATGTTAATACCGTCCACCTTGTTGTTGCCAAATCCTTGTATAATTATACCGGTTGGAACCGGCCATGGCAGCCGCCCTTTATTACCCAAAAAACTAACTGAAAGAGCCGCCGCTTCGGGAGTTGCGTTGAGTACCTGACTGTCCGTTTTACGGACAATCGGCACGGCAGCGGGTACATCTTTATTACCCGTTCTTGCCCTTGCTAAAGCTGCGGCCTTTTCGGCTGCCAGCCTTTCAGCTTCCTGCTTTTTCCGCAATTCTTCAAGCTCTTTGCGTATGATAGCCTTTGTTGCCGCTGCTATTTTTCTTTGCAGATCTCTTTGCGCTGTTTTTAACTGGCCTTCTTGTCTTGAAAGATTACTTGCCACTTTTTGCTGGCTGCTTCTTTCCTTACCAAGGTTTTCTTTCTCTTTCTGCTGCTCTAAAAGTATATTGCGCTTTTCCTCTTTGGTTCTATCTAACTGCACTATGCGTCCATACAATTCTTTTTCCTTTTCTTCAATGTATCCCGCTTGCCTTTTACGATAGGCTGCAAACTCCTGTAAATATTTTAAACGCTTGTAGGCCTGGTTAAAGTCTTTCGCAGCAAAAACAAACATCAATTTATTGTAGCCGCTTTTATTATGATAGGCAAATAAGACCATCGCCTTGTACTCTTCGCGCAGCTGTTTAAGCTGTTGCTCCAGGCTATGTACGGTATTGGTATTCACAGCAATTTCGCTGTTCAGATTCCTTACCTCAGCATTTATGTTATCTATCTTTTTTTCGCGCAGATTGATCTGTGCCCTTAATATATTAAGCTGTTTTATTGTTGACTTTTTGTTGCTAACCGTTTCATTGTATTCACGGTTAAGCCTCTCCAATTCGTCGGTAAGCCTGTCTCTATCCCGCTTAAGTTGATCGCTGCTTTGTGCATGAACGCTCAAGGTAGCTATCACACAAACCAAAAAGAATAGTACTTTTAAAAATTTCATCCCTTCAAAAGTATTAATTTTAATTGGCAGGTGTATAGGTTTCGGGGATATTGAATGGATATTCCAATACACGGTCAAGCTCTACCTTTGAATACTCCAGTTTAACCGCGATCTTTTTTTCTTTCAGGCTTGAGCTAATGTTGATTTGCGACGGAAGCGTGCGTCCGTCCACCAATACAAAATTGCTGTTATTAACCTGCAGCGATTGTTGCTGCTCATTATTAGACAAATTCAATTGTGACACTTTCATATCCGGATTAAAGATCGTTTTATATAAAAGCTGCTGTAATTTACCGGAGAGTGTGATAGTATTGTCTCCTTTTTGCAGGTCCGCATCTATTGATAACAACTCCGGCACGGCATTGCCTGTTAACAACGACTCAAGCGTAGTGTAATTAACCTGTTTGCCGGCATAAGTATTTACATAGCTAAACGGCTTTTTTATATATACGCCCTGTAGTTTATTAATGATCTTGATGCTATCGGGCGTTATTAACGCGCGGGCTACTTCAATACTTAGCAAGGCTGTTATCGAAACCCATATGCGCTTGCCCCGATCAATGCGGATATTCATAGAAACACCCCTGCTATCGTTATCAATATTGAGGTCGGCACTGGCTTTACCCGAAAAGGTATTGAAAGTGAGTTGCCTGCTTTTAATGGCAGCAATAGTATTGGCTTTTGAGTTATCAACCACTACCGGCGGTGCTGTAACCACCGGGGCAGTAACCATTTTACGTGCTTTACAACCAACTGAAATTACCGCTACAATGCACAGTACGGATATTTTATTCGCTATATTTCTTCTCATTTATTTTCCGCTCTAACACTGCCGATTTCCCGCCATATTCTTTCGCCTTTATCCAGCTCTGCAAAGCAGCATCGGCATTACCTGTATTAAACAAAATGTCGCCGTAATGTTCTGCCTGCGTTGCACTTTTATCTTTATTGTGCAGCATAGCTTTTTCCATCCAGGTTTTTGCCTCGGCGTATTTTTTTTGCTTAAACAATACCCAGGCATAAGTATCTTCAAACGATCCCATATCAGGCTTAGCGTCAACCGCGCGTTTGGCCATTGCAGCAGCTTTAAGCAAATTTTCGCCGCGTATTGCTAAATAATACGCGTAATTATTAAGGGTGTATGCGTTATCAGCGTTATACTGTAACGATTTATCGTAGCTTTCGTCAGACAATTTGTTATTCTGCAATTCATGATAACAATCGCCCAATGCTGAGTACGACTGCGATAATAATTCCTTATCCTCCAACTCCAGCGACACGGCATTCTTTAAATAGGTAAGTGCTTTTTTAGCATCTTTTTTTTGCAACCACGCCATGCCAACAAAATAATTCATTGTTGCCTGGTTGGGGAAGAACGACAAAGCTTCCTCGCCTTCTTTAATTACCGTCGCCAGGTCGTTCTCGCCAAGCGCTATTCTTACTAATTGTTCACGCACCTCGTAAACCTGATCATTAATGGCAAGAGATTTTCTATAGCTGGCTTTGGCTTCGCTTACTTTATCATTTTGTAAAAGGATATCGCCATATATTGCATGCGCCCGGGCATCCTCGGGGTGACTGGTAACCAATAACTTTGAAAGCGCCAACGCACTTGCACGGGCATTCGGATCAGAAAACTGTGGAATGTAGCCGGCTATTATTCTTATTTTTTGTTCGATGCTTAGCTCGGGCACTGAGAAAGCCTGCTCCAATTCGCTGAAACTGCCCTCAACGTTCTTTTTATCGCGATAAATATCAGCCAGGGCTAAATGGATCAACCCATTATTGGGATCTATCTTTTTAGCACGTTCCAAAACCTTTGCCGTTTTATCCCGCTGATTAACCGAATTATACAGATCGGCCAGCATTAAGTAGTAACGTATATTGTTAGGGCTGGCAGCAATCAATGCTTCCAACGAAGCAGCTGCTTTGTCCGGATTACCTTGCTTAAGGTATACCTTTTGGCGGTTAAGTGTAAGGTCATCACTCGGACCTGTTATTTTTTCTACCTGATCATACACTTTTAGCGCCTCATCATATTTACCCTGTAAAAACAAGGCGTTAGCTTTGTCAAAGTAACCGTCGGGCTTATCCGGGTTAAGGCGTATCAGTTGGGCAAATACGTTTTCAAGTTTAGTAAAGTCGTTGTTCTTTTCGTACACATCAGCAAGTGCCAACCAGTACCATGTATTATCAGGTTTTATGGTTACCGCTTTTTCAAGCAGTGGCAAAGCTGCAGGATAGTTTTTTTGCAGTTTTTTTATGTTAGCCAGCTCATATAATGAGGCATCGTTATCGGGATCTATTTCTAATATTTTAGTAAAAATGTTTGCTGCTCCGGCATTATCCTCGACTGTTTTTTTGCTAAGCGCTGCATAAAACATTTGCTCAACATCTTCCTGGCCTCTAGCCCCTACACGCAACGATTGCGCATACAACGTTTGTATTGACACACCGCAGCACGCAAAAAGAAGCACAAAAATACTGACCTGTTTTTTGCCCATAATGCCAAATATATTCAAAGCCGCGCGTCCCAATTTGCTATTTTTTTAATTATTCATTATTTGCCGGTGTGTCCGTAGCCACCTGTCCCCCTTGAGGTTTCGGTCAACGATTCTACTTGCTGCCATTCTACTTTCTCGTGCCTGGCAACAACCATTTGCGCAATGCGTTCGCCGGGGTTTATCTCAAAAACCTGGTCAGACAGGTTAACCAATAACACACCTATCTCTCCACGGTAATCCGCATCAATTGTTCCCGGTGCGTTTACTATGCTAATGCCATGCTTATAGGCCAGCCCGCTACGCGGACGAATCTGCGCCTCGAAGCCTTCCGGTAATTCGATAAACAAACCGGTCGGTACTAATTTGCGCTCAAGCGGCTTAAGCAAAACAGGGGCTTCGATATTAGCGCGAAGGTCCATACCTGCCGCGTGCAATGTCTCGTAAGCGGGTAAACTATTATTTGATTTGTTTATAATACGAATGGTCATGATTTAATAAAAATAGTCTTTAAGTTTTTCCATTCAAAGTATAAAGCTACTGATGCAAACGCAATTAACAGGCCATTACCTATAAAAATGTTACGATTAAAAACGTAGAACGATATATAAACGAGAAAAACCGCCGACACGATATA
>CAMLFI010000132.1 GCA_946479225.1 uncultured Mucilaginibacter sp.
AAATCAACGTCAGTATAAAATTTTTCAACATCATCGCAAACGATGTAGTTGCTTGATGCCTAATTTGGTACTAACCAATTAATGAGCATACCGGTCTGTTAACTAATAAAACTGTCACCATATTTTGGTAACGGTAGTTTTCCTTTTTTTGGAAATATATAACACGCTGACTAATACGATAAACTATTATAAACCCGGAGACTTCTCCGTTTTATATTACAAAGCTTGAATTATAAAAAAGAGCATATTTTGCCGCTTTGGCAACGTATCTGTTTTAACGATGACGTTAAGGCATTTGAGTCGTTTTACTATTTGTTGTACGATGCACTTGTGCGGTTCAGTATGATGTATGTCCATCAAAGGGAAGAGGCTGAAGAAATAGTAACCAATGTGTTTGTAAAAAGCTGGATAAACCGGAGCAATATGCAACACGTAGAGCGCCCCGATACTTATTTTTTTGTTGCCGTAAAAAATCAATCATTAAATCATCTTAAAAAATATTCGTCTATTCATGTTGTTCCTGTAGAAGATTCAGGCGATGTAAATTTTATAAACAATGCCGATCCGCAATTTCAACTCGAAAAAAAGGAGTTGCATTTTTACCTGGATAAATCAATAGACGCCCTGCCTCAGCAATGCCGCATCATCTTCAAATTGATAAAAGAAGATGGCCTGAAATATAAAGAGGTAGCAGAAATATTAAATATATCTCCGCGAACAGTGCAAACCCAATTATTCAGGGCGATGCATAAACTTACCGTTAGTTTGACGGCTTATACTGTGCAGCCTTTGCGCGAGGCAGTTACCACTAATATTGTGTCAGGCATTTTAATGACGCTGACTTTTTCAGAAATATTTTTTTAGCCTGTAGGCAATTTCTCTTTTTTTATTGTCCTTACACTAAATCAGATTGAATTCTTGTTTTAAATGATAGAACCACGCTTTGTTGAGTTGCTTACAAAGGATTTGACGGAAGAACTAACTTCTGTTGAAAGGGAAGAACTTGTCCTTTTGTTACAGCAAAGCCCCCTGCATAAAAAGCAAAGCGCTATTATAAAAGAATACTGGAAAAGCGACAAAACCGAATATAGAACAAGCGCGGCTAACTTCAATAAATTAATGGATACGATCCGTGATACGGAGCAATCTGTTAATGTAAATAGCCAAGTTGATGAGGAAAAAGGGTCATATAGAATCTGGCGTTCTGCGCTAAAATATGCCGCTGTTTTCATTTTAGGAGCAACCTTGTTTTTGTGGTATTTATCAGGCCAAAACGGTAAGGGAACCGCTATTGCAGAAAACTGGCAAAACAAAACCACTGCGCCGCGGGCCAAAGAGCGACTGATTTTACCGGACAGCACAATTGTTACGCTTAACTCGGGTACTACATTAACTTACCCGCTTTCTTTTGGCAATAAAACCAGGGAAGTATATTTAAATGGCGAAGCTTTTTTTGAAGTTCATAAAGACCGCGAACACCCATTTATTATCCACACAAAAAAAATGAATGTGAAGGTGCTGGGTACTGTTTTCAATGTCAAATCATACGATAATGCAGCGCAGAGTGAAACATCGCTTATTGAAGGCTCAATAGAAGTAACGCTTAATGAAAGGAAGGCTGACCGTATTATACTAAAGCCGAAAGAAAAGTTGATCGTCGAAAATAACTCAGCAACACAAACTTTAATAAATAAACCAACCGGCCGTAATATAAAGGCCGTTATAGAGGGAACTACTCAATATTCCCTTACCAATTTAACCTACCTCCCAAATATTGACAGTGCAGCAGTTGAAACCTTATGGCTAAAAGACAAGCTGGTGTTTAAAAATGAAGACTTTGAATCTATTGCAGCGGATATGGAACGCTGGTATGGCATTCAGATCGTTTTTGAACACAAGGAGTTAATGAATTTAAGGTTCACCGGAACATTTGAAAGGAAAACCAACGTTTTGGCGGCGTTTGAATCTTTGCGTACAGCAGAGCACTTTAATTTAAAAAAGAAAGATTTAAAATTTTACATTTCAAAATAAGATGCCTATGAAGAAAGTATGACCTAAAAAAAACGGGACAACCTAATGGTTAGTCCCGCTCCAATAAGATGACCAATTATTAGTAACAGCAGATGTTGTTGGCACGGCTACCTGTTGTTATTTCACCTTAATTCCTAAAGTTATGAAAATATTTATGCACTCGCGGAGTGTATCGGAAAAATTTTATCTATTTAAGCGTCTGTTAATAATGAAACTGACACTATTTTTTATATTGATTTTTAACATCGGGGCGTTTGCGAATGTTTTTTCGCAAACCACAATTTCCCTTAATTTAAAGGATGCCGATCTGGACAAAGTGATTGAAACTATCCAAAATAAAAGTAGTTATCGGTTTGTTTATAGCAACTCAAAAACGCTTACAGACAAAAAGATATCTATAAAGGCGGATAACGCGAACCTTACTGACGTGCTTAACAAAGTATTTAGCGAAATGGGCCTCGTTTACAAGGAAATTGACAATCAATTGGTATCAATTGCCCGGGCGGATGACATGGCAACTTACAATGCGGGCCCCCAGCAAGGTTTTAGGGTATCCGGTCAGGTTACTGACGAGGGTACGGGCGAAACCCTTATTGGTGCCACTGTTAAGGTAAAAGGCACCACCAATGCCGTTGCGGTTGACATTAATGGTAGATTTACATTGGATGTGCCAAATGCCAATTCAATTTTGGTGGTGCAATTTATTGGTTATACCGACCAGGAAGTGCCGATAGAGGGCAAAAAAGTGCTTGACGTTAAGTTGGCAAAAGTAACGCGTAACCTGGATGAAGTTGTTGTTACAGGTTTTGGTTTAGGCCAAAGGAAGGCCACACTTTCCGGGGCTGTATCACAAATTAGCGGCGAAGAACTATCACACTCAAAGGCAACTTCAGCTTCAGGTGCATTGATAGGTAAAGTGGGTGGGGTTAACTTTAGGCAAACTACCGGCAGGCCGGGGGCAACACCAACAATTCGTGTACGTAACTTTGGCGGCGACCCTCTTATTGTTATTGATGGTACAAGGCGTAACATGGATGCCTTTAACGCCCTTGACTATAATGATATTGAATCAGTAAACATTCTAAAAGACGGTTCGGCTGCTATTTACGGTTTCGACGCAGAAAACGGTGTAATAGTTGTAGTAACTAAAAAAGGTAAACGCGGCCAAAAGCCAACTTTCGGTTTTGATACTTATTATGGTACCCAAGCTTATACTAATTTTGCTAAGCCGGGCGATGTAAAAAGTTATATCAAAGGTATAGTACAAACCGAAACTTATGGTGACGGTAGACAAAGTGTTCCCAGTAGAACTATAACCCCGGAAATCTATCAGAAATTTATGAATGGCGATCCGGGTTATGAAGGATTTGACTGGTATAAATATATATATAAAAGTGCGCCACAATACTCGGCAAAACTTTCTGTTTCGGGCGGAACAGAAAACTCAGACTATTATATTAGCGGATCTACCTTATCTCAAGGTGTAGCCTTGCGCGACTTTGGTGATGGCTTTAAACGCCAAAATATACAAGCCAATTTTAACGCTAATATTAGCAAGCGTATTAGATTTGGTATGCAAATGAACGGATACTGGTCAAAACAATCAAATACCAATGTTCCGGGCGATGATTTTGGCTGGCAGGCAGAAGCGCCATATCGTAATTTACCGGTACTACCGGGGTCAGGTTCGCCGTATTCTAATCCGGTCTCAGGTCCATACGCTAATGGTAATCCGTTGTACCCTGCAGTTACATCTCCTTCTGATTTCGGATACAGCTATGGTTTAGTAAATCCTGAATTGCAAGGAGTAGAATCAACCACCAGGAGAAATGTTTCAATAAACGGCAACTTAGAAGTAGACATTGTTACCGGCTTAAAGGCACGTATGCAGGCCAACTACTCATTCCTGAATGATCAGTTCGATTCGCGTCGTTTATCACCTCAATTATACGCATATAATGCTGCAACAGGTAACTATGATGCAGATCCATATTCTGCACAACGTAATGTTCAGCATACTTATTCAAATACTGACAACACTTCGCTTATATTTCAGTTGGAGTATCAAAAGTCTATAGGTAAACACAATTTCAAAGCAACTGCCAGTCAAAGTTTCGAGCAGAGATATGCGCCATCTATATCGATAACAGGTACACCACCGGCTAATAATATCGCTTATATACCAAATACACTTACCTATCTTACAGCTTTCAATGATAACATTAGTAACTATGCACCACGTCAGGGTTATATAGTAAATGCAAATTATGACTTTGCAGGAAAATATATTATTGAGGGTCATGGACGTTATGATGGTTCATCTGACTATAGACCTGAGAAAAGATGGGGATTCTTCCCAGGCGGGTCAGTAGCTTATCGTATCTCTCAGGAAGATTTCTGGAAACAAAGCGCGGTACTAAGCATCTTTAACGATTTTAAGATCAGGGCATCATATGGTATTATACCTTTCAATACCGGAGAAAACTGGTTAACGGGTTATAATTATTCTCAAGGCTCAGCAATACTAAACGGTGCTCAGGTTACCGGTGCACAGGTAAGAGGACCCGGATCTACTGCGCTAACCTGGGGAAAAACCTACAATAGTGATATCGGTATTGACATGAGCTTGTTAAATAGCCGCTTAAGTATTACTCTAGATTATTTTAATAAAACCCGTACAGGTATTCCCGGAAACCGAGGCGTAACTTTACCTGCTTTAGTGGGTTTTCAGGCGGGTGACGAAAACATAAATACAGATAAAAATCGCGGTGTTGACGGTAACATTTCATGGCGTGACCGTATAGGCGACTTAAGTTATGGCTTTAACGGTAGCTTTAGCTATGGCAGAAGTATAACAGGTTTCCGTTACGGAGATCTTTATTCCAGTGACTATAGCAGATTTCGCGGTAATGCCGTAGACAGATTAGGTGGTGGACCATTTCAATTCACAACTACCGGACAATTTCAAAGCTGGGAACAAATACAGAACTACGGTATTGACCAGGATGGCAAAGGTAACGTTACCCTGCGACCCGGCGATTTTATATTCAAAGATACAAATGGTGATGGTGTGATAAACTCCCTTGACCAGGAAAGAGTGACCTATCAAGTAAATGGTGGTCAAAACGGTCAGGGTGTGCCAATATTTGGTTTTGGCTTTGGTTTTAACGCGGCCTATAAAGGGTTTGACTTTAGGGTTGATTTTACAGGTGGGTCATTGTTTACGTTTCAACAATCGTCTTCGGGTTTTAGCAGTGCTAATGGCGCCTATTTGCGCGAGTGGTTACCAGGCAGAAACACATCACAGTATTTATTTGATAACTCAAGCTATTATTCTGACCCATTTGACAGAAACAGCACTATTATAGTTGGTAAGTACCCGTTGCTTTTACAAACAAATCCTGCGCCTAATACAAATTTTGATCACAACGGATATCAAACCAACATAACCTATGTTAAAGTACGTAACGTAGAAATAGGTTACACCATACCATACGCTGTTTTAAAACCTTTGGGTATATCTAACTTAAAGGTATATGTAACAGGCCAAAACTTGTTCAGTTTTTCAAATATGCCTGGCAAATTTGATCCTGAACTTTCAAATGGCAGCGGTGGCGGATTGCCTAACCCAAGGGTTTTAACCGCAGGCGTTAACGTTAAATTCTAAAATATAAGAACCATGAAAAAGAAATTTTTATACAGTCTATTTGCACTCTTTTTAATAAACACTATGTTTATTGGATGTAAAAGAGACCTAACGGTTGTTCCGAACAGCCTGCAAACAGCAGATGATGTTTTTACAGATAAGAACCTGATCACTGCAGTGTTGGCACGCTTCTATTCGCAAGTTAACCAGGTAACTAACCCTCCTGGTAATCCCCCCAATTTTACTCCCGGAGGTGCTGCCTGGGGCGCAAGTAACGCCACTGATGATAGTTTTCAACAGGATCCTGATGATGCTGTCAATAATAGGGGCGGAGCGTCTGCTCAGCAAGTTGCCTTCACCAAAGACAGGTACAGGGCCTTTGATTATGGCCTTATACGCAGAATAAACCAATTTTTAATTGGCATACGGTCTGAGCCTTCAAAAAAAGCGATGACCCCGTTTGAGAATGCGTCCTTTGAAGGACAAGCTATGTTTTTACGTGCCTGGACTTTTTTCCACATGGTAAAAACTTTGGGTGGTTTGACCATTGTAGGTGACGAGGTATTTGAATTTGCGGGCGGCACAGATGCAACGCCACTGCAAAAACCACGCGACTCAGAAGAAAAATGTTATGATTACATCCTGGATCAGTGCGACAAAGCAGCTGCAAAGTTGACCAATGGCGGGATAGCAACTATTCCGGCCGGACAAAATGCTAACGCTGCTTTGGCTAACAGGTGGGCATGTAAAATGCTTAAAGCGCGTGCTGCTTTAACTGCGGCTTCAATTGCCAAATGGAATAACGGAAACGTTAATCTTAACAAAACGGATAAATTGGGCGTTCAGACCCATGGTATACCTGCAGCTAAAGCTGATGCTTATTACAAGGCGGCTTTCGACGCTGCTAAGGAAGTTATTGACGGTGGTGCTTACTCAATAATGAAAGGGACCGATCTGGCTTCAGCACAACAGGCATTTCAAAACGCGATAAATGTAAAAGCCGGTAATACCGAAGTAATATGGACAGCAGATCGTCTATTGCCTAACGTAAATACCACATGGACCAGGGTTGTTGGCCCTGTAACCCATACAGAAGAAGCTTTAGGTAATCAATTGGGTGCAGGTGCTGAGTTTGTTGAATCGTTTGAAGATAGAGCCACTCGTGCCCAAGGTATAAAAACCAGAACCGGTACGGGAGATGCAGTTGGTGTAACTGGTCCGGTAACTAGTGGTGCAGGTCTTATTGGTACTACACCGATCATGTATGACTTGTCAAATCCGGCTGATAATCCATTTATGGAAAAGGATGCCCGTTTATGGGGATCCGTTATATGGCCTCAAGCTGTATGGAAAGGTAGTCCGGTAGAACTGCGTGCGGGTGAGTG
>CAMLFI010000133.1 GCA_946479225.1 uncultured Mucilaginibacter sp.
CACCGGGCTATTTCTGTATTTGTTTTTAACACGAGCGGCGAATTTTTGCTACAACAACGCGCCTATGACAAGTATCATTCGGGTGGTAAATGGAGCAATGCCTGCTGTAGTCATCCGCGACCGGGCGAACACCTTATTGACGCTGCAAACAGGCGCCTGAAGGAAGAAATGGGTATAAATTGTAAGCTTTTATATTGGTTCTGCTTTACTTATCGGGCAGAATTAGATAAGGGATTGGTTGAACATGAATATGATCATGTTTTTATTGGCATAACCGACGAACGGCCCATACCTGACTCTGCAGAGGTTGCCGCATTTAAATACATTGACCGCGAAACGCTACAGGCTGATATTCGCCAGAACCCTACTCATTATAGTGAATGGTTCAAATTGTGTTTGGAGCGAATAAATTAGAATGAAAATGACATAGGTTATTTATGCTTGTGCTTATTGGCACCCGGCATTATAATTGGCATTCTGGATGCATACGTATCCAGAATGCCGTTAAATATTTAAGCTGTTACTACGTGTTCTTTGGCAGCAAGATAACGTTCTGCATCAATTGCTGCCATACAGCCTGTGCCGGCAGCAGTAACTGCCTGGCGATAAATATGATCTTGCGCATCGCCGCAGCAAAATACACCTTCAACGTTTGTTTCTGTTGACCCCGGACGGGTTTTGATATAGCCTGTTTCGTCCATGTCTATCCAGCCTTTAAAGATCTCTGTATTCGGTTGATGTCCTATCGCCACAAAGAAACCTGTAATATCAAGTACTCTTTCTTCGGCGGTTTTATTATTTAAGACCCTTACGCCGTTAACGCTTTGCCCGTCGCCTAATATTTCCTGGGTTTCAGTATTATATAGTAGCTCAATGTTTTTTGTATTAAGCACGCGGTGCACCATTGCTTTTGATGCCCGGAATTCGTCTCTGCGTACTATCATATATACCTTGCGGCATAACTTAGCCAGATAAGTAGCTTCTTCTGCTGCAGTATCACCGGCCCCAACAATGGCAACATCCTGTCCTTTAAAGAAGAACCCGTCACAAACGGCACAGGCTGATACGCCAAAACCGCTGTATTTTTGTTCAGAATCTAAACCCAACCATTTTGCTGAAGCGCCGGTTGAAATAATAACCGTATCTGCTGTAATGGTTTTAATCTCATCTACAGTAACTTTATGCGGCAAGCTAGAAAAATCAACAGCGCTTACGTATCCAAAACGGATCTCAGTACCCAGGCGTTCAGCTTGTTTGCGGAAATCTTCCATCATTTCAGGGCCCATAATTCCGTGAGGGTAACCCGGGAAGTTTTCTACATCAGTAGTTTGGGTAAGCTGGCCACCTGCAAGCATTCCTGTATACATTACCGGTTTAAGATCGGCGCGCGAGGCATAAATAGCAGCTGTGTATCCCGCAGGACCGGAACCTATGATAAGGCATTTAACGTGTTCTATAATTTCAGACATCGGATTTTAAAATTGCACACAAAAGTAGCTTTTATTGTGATGCTCATCAATAGGTATTAGTCAGCTTATTGCCATACTCGTTGACAATTTTCCAACGAAAGAGAGTCAATCATAACAAACCTATCATTTGCGTTGCATTTCGCGGTGCTACAGCGTTTACATCATTGTTGAAATAAAACCAACCCTTTTTGGTCGATTTGTCTATTGAACCGATAACTTTTTTCAAGAAGTCTTCGCTGTAAGGTGAACTGTAAAGATCAGGCACTCCGTGAAACCGGAAGTAAAGTGTAGGTGTATTTTGAATTACATCTTCAGGTAAGCCGGGGTAACTCATACCGCAAAAGGTGATGTTTTTTTCCGCTAAGCGTTTATAAACATTCTCGTTCCACCAACTCGAATGCCGTGGTTCAAAAACGTTGCTGAATGACGGATCAAGGCTATTAATAACACGCTCCAGTTTATCTTCATCATATTGAAAGTTTGGAGGCATTTGAAAAAGAACCGGCCCCAGTTTTTGTTGTAAACCATTGTTGATGGTATCATAAAAACTGCTTATAAAATCTACTGTATTAATAAATTTTCTGTAGTGTGTTATAGCACGAGGTGCTTTAACCGCGAATCTGAAATCATCAGGACTGTTGGCATGCCAGTTTTGAAGAAATGACAATTTTGGAAATCGGTAGAAGGTAACGTTAAGTTCCAGTGTTTTAAAATGTTGACAATAATAATCAAACCATTTTTTTTGAGGCAAACCCTCCGGATAGAATCTTTCCTTCCAATGTTTATAATGAAATCCCGAACATCCTATGTGCCATTCCATACCGTTATTAACCAGTACATCAGTTTCTTTGTTTAATTAATATAACATTGGTGATAATCTCTTTACAAACGGTTAAAATATTTTGATGCTAACGCCTTTTTTGCATATTTGTATATAACCCATTTAAGCCTGTGCATTTTTTATATCCAGCTTTTTTATTCGCTTTAGCATCGCTTGCTATACCTGTAATTGTGCACCTGTTCAATTTTCGCAGGTATCAAAAAGTCTATTTCAGTAATGTACAATTCCTTAAAAATATACAGGAGCAGCAATCGTCACGCCGGAATGTGAAAGAGCGGCTTATTTTGGCTTCGCGATTATTAGCCCTGTTTTTTTTGGTGTTGGCATTTGCCCGCCCGTACATTCCCGGTAAGCACGCCGAGATAGCCGGACCGCGGCAGTTGGTAAGTATCTTTATTGATAACTCCTATTCAATGCAGAACCTCAATCGCGAAGGCTCATTGTTAGATGAAGCAAAACGTAGGGCGAAAGAGATTGCCGCTGCTTACACCAATAACGATCGTTTCCAACTACTTACACAGGATTTTGAGGGGCGCCATCAGCGTTTGCTAACCCGCGCCGAATTTTTTGACGAAGCAGATGCCGTAAAGATCAGTCCTCGTAATCATAAGCTACAACAAATTATTTACAGGCAACAAAGCCTCCTGGATATGCAGCCCGAAGCAGAACGTTCAGTTTATATTCTTTCTGATTTTCAAAAGAATATTGCCGATGGCAAACCTTTAAAAAGCGATACCAGCTTACACATAAGTTTGGTGCAGCTAAAGGCCAGCGCGCCGGCTAACGTGGCGGTTGATTCTGTTTGGCTGTTAAGCGCTATTCATCGGCCGGGCGAGACAGAGAAGATGATAGTTAAACTGCATAACTATTCTAACGAGGCATCAACCAAAATACCGCTTAGGCTAAGCATAAACGGCGAGCAAAAAGCATTAGGTGGCTTTACCATTCCGGCACATTCTTCGCAAATTGATACACTCACCTTTTCAGGCCTTACAACGGGCTGGCAGCGCGGCGAAATAAGTATGCAGGATAATCCTGTGACTTTTGATAACCGCTTTTTTTTGAGCTTTAATGTAAAGGAAAAAATGCCTGTGCTGTTAATTGACGGCGGCGTTCCTAATCCATTTTTAAAAGCTGTTTTTGCTTCTGATCCGTTTTTTGCGGCCAGCCGCGTTCCGGAAGGTAATGTGGATTATGCATCGTTAGGTACTTATCCGCTTATTGCCTTAAGCGATGTTCGTCTGGTTTCACCAGGCCTGGCTCAGCAATTGACTACTTATGTAAAAAAAGGCGGTACGCTGGTTGTATTTCCGGCAACCGATGCTGACCTGGTTAACAATCGCTCGTTCCTGCAAAATATAGGAGCGGCGTACCCCGATCAAATGGCGACCGAAAATATTAAAGTGACTTCCTTAAATCTGCAAAACCCGGTTTTTAAAGATATTTTCGAAGCTTTCCCTAAAAATCCGGATCTGCCGATGGTAAAAAAATATTATCATCTTAATTCCGGTTCAAAAATGCAAAGCGAAAGTCTTATGCAGTTGCAAAATGGATATTCTTTTTGGGCCGGATATAACAGCGGAGCCGGCAAGGTTTATGTGTCGGCTGTACCATTGGCAGAAGATTTTAGTAACCTGCCGCGGCACGCTTTATTTGTGCCTATAATGTTCAGGATTGCTTTATTAAGCGGACGCGAACAACCTCTGTTTTATAGCATGGGACATGACGATGTAATAGAAACCATGCCTATACAGTCGTCAGAAAAGCAATTATTAAAATTAACCAAAGCAGGTAAGAGTATCATCCCTGATGTTAGGCAACAGGAGGGAAGCACATTGCTTTACGTGTCTGATCAATTGCAGGAGACCGGCTTATACGATCTGAAAAAGCAGGATAGTACAGTTGCTGTAATGGCATTTAATGATAACAGGGCCGAGTCTGATATGAGCTATTATAGCGCCGGTGAATTGGACGATATTGTGCCCGAAGCGCGGGGAGTTATACAAACAACAAAGGCGTCGTTAAAAGATGTTATAGGTACATCAAATTTTGGCGTGCAATTATGGAAACTTTGTATAATTTTGGCATTGGTTTTTCTTGCCATTGAAATACTGCTGATAAAGTTCTATAAAACGGATCAGCGGGTGCTTCTAAGGGACGAGGAACCGGCACCAATCCATACATAAACAGCGCAAATGAATTTGCTTATCAAATCCGCTACAGTTGTTGATCCTAACTCACCCTTCCATCAACAAGTTGCTGATATTTTAATAAAAAAAGGAACCATTACTGCCATAGCTAAATCAATTGAGGACGATGCGCCTATTTTTGATGCTAAGGGAAAACAGATAATACCAGGCTTTTTTGATCTTAACTGCAATATTGGCGAGCTTGGTCTTGAATCAAAGGAAACCTTGCAATCGGGTACTAAAGCCGCAGCAGCCGGTGGTTTTACCGGTATTGCTTTAATGCCGAATACCCACCCTCCGGTACATTCCAAAGCCGAAGTAGAATATTTATTTAACCGAGCCAAAAATAACCTGGTTGATGTTTATCCGCTTGGAACCATCTCGCACAAAAGGGAAGGAAAGGATCTCGCGGAGATGTATGACATGTTTCTGAGTGGAGCGAAAGCTTTTACAGATGGCACTCGCCCTGTCAGCGACGCCGGCCTTATGGAGCGCGCCTTATTATATACAAAGGGATTTGACGCACTTGTTTTCTCTTATCCGGAAGACCCTGCAATTGCAGGCAAAGCTAAAGTGAACGAGGGCGAAGTAAGCACATTATTAGGCATGAAGGGTATACCTTCGCTGGCCGAAGAGCTTATTGTGGCGCGCGATCTTTACCTGGCAGAATACACCGACTCAAAAATACATTTCAGTACCATTTCTACCGCTCGCTCTGTTGATCTTATAAAGGAAGCTAAGAAAAGAGGGATAAAAGTAACCTGCGATGTTGCCGCGCATCACCTTGTGCTTACCGACGAAGCTTTAATGGGCTTTGACAGCCTTTACAAAGTAAAGCCACCACTGCGTACTAAAGCAGACGTAAAAGCGCTTATAAAAGGTTTAAATGAGGGTGCCATAGACGCCATTGTTAGCCAGCACACGCCACACGAGATAGAGTTTAAGGATGTAGAGTTTGAAGTGGCGGAATACGGCATGACGGGCCTGCAAACTGCCTTCTCTCTGGCCTTAAAGGCCGGATTATCATTAGAGATGATAGTTAAAAAAATGTCTGTGAACCCACGGAATATTTTGAATGTAGACGTTCCGGTTATTAAGGAAGATGCACCCGCAAACTTTGTTGTTGTTGATGTAAATGCAGAATGGCATTACAATAGGGATAACAACCATTCTACATCCTCCAATTCGCCTTATTTGGGCCAAAGTTTAAAAGGTAGCGTATTGCTTACTTGTAACAATAATCATTTGTTCGTATCTGAAAAATAAATATTAATGATAGATCCTAAAGTTAATTCCGCCCTTAAGGCTGCTATGCAGGCATTCGCTAAATATGCGAATACTGACGCAGCAAAATTAACTACTTACTTAGAAGAGGTTTTTTCTTTGGAAATGGACTTTTTAACAAAAGTCAGCGCGCTTGACAAAACAGTTGACGATAACCCCAAGCTGGAAGGTCTGCGCGAAGTGCTGTTTGATCTGCTGATGATCAATTTCTTTAGCGCTGATGTTAAAAAACTGGAAGAAGATTATCTGGATAGCAAAGAATGGGAGGCCATTGAAGAAGATACGCTTGACAGAGGCACCGAACTACTTAACCTGTTGCTTTACCTTAACGAGTGCGCCGACGAAGATATAGAGCCTGAACTGGAAGACTATCTGAAAGAGTTTTTGTTGGTTGACGAAGACGAATTTCAGGATGAATACAGAATATACGAACCGGTAATAGCCAACCAGATATTAATGGAAAGTCCTGTTAATGAGATTGCAAAGGTTGCGGAAAAATTACCTGAAGATTCGGAACTTAAAGAGATTTTCTACCCGATGATGTGCTTCTTCCAGAACCCGGATGCAGATGAAACGGAAAAAAACAACATAGCGGACAATGCCGATGAAAAAGAATTTTCTATGCCGGTATTTGCTATATTACAATCGTTTTTATAAACCTTAAAAAATAAATAATTATGGAACAGAATTTAAATCAAGTAATAAAAAAGAAAGCACTTGAAAAGGGGATTGTTTTAGGCATTATTTTGCTCGTCGCAGGAATTTTTAGTTATTATTTTATAACGGGCATGACTGATAATATGTGGCTTATAACTTTTGCACCTCTTTTAATCTCAGTGCTGATTCCGTTAATAGTGGCGATATTTTTAAGCATTGGACTTAGAAAGGAGATTGGCGGTTTTTGGGTGTTTAGGCAAGCAGTAACAGGTATTTTCATTATGTTTTTTGTTGCCAATTTATTATCGTTTATTGGGAGAGACTTGATTTTTGCTAAGGTTGTGGAGCCTAACATGGTAGAAAACATGCAAACGGCTATGGTAAATTCAGTATCAGCTATGCTTGAAAAAAGTGGACAAGAACAGAGTGAAATTGATAAAAAGATAGACGATATGAATCAACAATTTGAGAAGCAAAAAAACCCAACAGTTGGAAGTATAATCCAAAGCCAATTAATTGCTATTATCTTCCTTTTCGTATTGGC
>CAMLFI010000134.1 GCA_946479225.1 uncultured Mucilaginibacter sp.
CCTATTGTAACCATAATGGGCCACGTTGACCACGGTAAAACATCATTGCTTGACTTTATACGCAAAACCAACGTAATAGGCGGTGAAGCGGGTGGTATAACCCAGCACATTGGCGCCTACGAAGTAACCCTGCCGGGCGATAAAGGTAAAATAACATTCCTGGATACACCGGGTCACGAGGCGTTTACCGCCATGCGTGCACGGGGTGCACAGGTTACAGATATTGTAATTATAGTTATTGCTGCTGACGATAGCGTGATGCCGCAAACCCGCGAGGCCATAAACCACGCGCAGGCTGCAGGCGCTCCTATTATCTTCGCTTTCAATAAAATTGATAGGCCGGGTGCTAACGCCGATAAGATACGTGAGCAGTTATCTGCCATGAATATTTTGGTTGAAGAATGGGGCGGTAAATATCAAACCCAGGAAATATCAGCCAAAACAGGCTTAAACGTTGAGTTGCTTTTAGAAAAGATCTTACTTGAAGCTGAATTATTAGAGCTTAAAGCTAATCCGAATAAACGTGCGGTAGGTACAGTAATTGAAGCAGCTTTGGATAAAGGCCGTGGTATTGTTACTACTATATTGGTACAGTCAGGCCGTCTTAAAGTTGGCGACCCGATATTAGCAGGCTGCTATAGTGGTCGTGTTAAAGCATTGACCAATGAGCGTGGCCAGCGTGTTGAATCTGCCGGACCATCTACACCGGTACAGGTGTTAGGTATGCAAGGCGCTCCAACAGCAGGTGATAAATTTAACGTATTGGAAAGCGAAGTTGAAGCCCGCGAAATTGCCAACAAACGTATGCAATTGCAACGCGAGCAGGGATTACGTACACAGAAACACATTACCCTTGATGAGATTGGCCGCCGTTTGGCAGTTGGTAACTTTAAGGAGCTTAACCTGATTGTTAAAGGTGACGTGGATGGTTCTATTGAAGCACTATCCGACTCATTATTGAAACTTTCAACTGAGCAGATACAAGTGAACATCGTATCGAAAGCGGTTGGTCAGATCTCTGAATCAGACGTATTGTTAGCTTCGGCCTCTGATGCGATCATTATAGGTTTCCAGGTTCGCCCATCAGGCGGTGCGCGTAAACTGGCTGAGCAGGAACAAATTGATATCAGGTTGTACTCTATCATATACGATGCCATCAACGAGATTAAAGCGGCGATGGAAGGCATGCTTGCTCCTGAGTACGAAGAGAAAATTGTTGCTAACGTTGAGATCCGCGAAACCTTCAAGATCAGCAAGGTGGGTACTATTGCAGGTTGTATGGTATTGGATGGCAAGATCAGCCGTAACAGCAAGATCCGTATAGTGCGCGAAGGTGTGGTTATTTACACCGGCGAACTGGCTTCGTTAAAACGTTATAAAGATGATGTTAAAGAGGTTGCTACCGGCTACGAGTGCGGTTTGAACATCAATAACTTTAACAATATTGAAGTAGGTGACATTGTTGAAGCTTACGAAAATGTAGAAGTTAAACGTAAGTTGTAATCTTACAAACAATCATAAAGACAATGCCCCGCCAAAAACGGGGCATTTTTCATTTCCCTTTAAACTCAGGTTTTCGTTTTTGCAAAAAAGCGGAAACCCCTTCTTTACGGTCTTCGGTGCTGAAAGATTCAGCAAAGCCGGCTATTTCCGTATCGAAACCTTCAGCGCTGCCTGCAGCATTTATTGCTTTTATGGCGGCTGCAATGGCCAGGGGTGCTCGGGTTAGTATTTTTTGCATGATGTCTTCTGCTTTAGGCAGCAATTCATCCTGATTAACAACATGATTAACCAGGCCAAAAAACTGCGCCTGGTCGGCAGTCATCATATCGGCGGTCATTATCATTTCAAACGCCTTGCCTTTGCCTATAAGCCGCGTTAATCGTTGCGTACCACCATAGCCAGGAATCAAACCTAAGGTAACTTCGGGCAGACCCATTTTTGCATTGTCAGATGCTATGCGGATATGGCAGGCCATAGCTAATTCCAATCCGCCTCCTAAAGCAAAACCATTGATAGCCGCTATAACGGGCTTACTACCATTCTCAATCAGGTTGAAAACATTATTATGCGCGTTGCGGGCCATGGCCTCGGCTCCGGCTTTATCCAAGCCTTCCAGTTCAGAAATATCTGCCCCGGCAACAAAAGCTTTTTGCCCTGCACCTGTAATAATGATACCACCAACGGTCGCATCGGCAAAAGCGGTGGTAACCACGAGATTTAGCTCACGTAAAGTTTCCGCGTTAAGCGCGTTCATTTTGCTTTCGCGATTAACGGTGATGAAAAGTATACGGTCCTTTTGTTCGGTAAGTAAATTCTGGTAGCCCATCTTAATTAAAAATTACGATGCTGGTGCACCCATTGGGTTATGTATTCAACTATGTCGCGTGTGCTGGTGCCCGGCGGGAAAAGTTCGCCGACACCTAATGCTTTTAGCTCTTCCCTATCTTCCTCAGGGATAATACCACCACCGGTAATCAGCACGTCATCCATTCCTTTTTCCTTTACCAGTTTGATGATCTTAGGAAAAACCGTCATGTGCGCGCCTGAAAGAATGGAAATTCCGATAGCATCCACATCCTCCTGTAAAGCAGTATTTACAACCATCTCCGGCGTTTGCCGCAAACCGGTGTAGATCACTTCCATGCCAGCATCGCGCAGCGAAGTAGCAATGATACGCGCACCACGGTCATGCCCGTCCAGGCCTACCTTGGCAACTAAAACACGTATGGGCCGGCTGAAGGGTTGGGTGCTCATTTTTTATGCAAGATAGTTATAATGGGAACAATAGTGCAAAGCGAGGATTCCGTGCTACATATAAATACAGAACACAATACCATATAACGCAACAATAAAACAAGAAGTTGTAACGATATAAGTAGTGTTCTTATCAACTGGACCTATAATCAACAAATTGATAATTAGCTGAGCAACCCCCAAAGCAACAAAAACCGACCAACTTGCTATTACATTGCTACTTACAATTGGATAAGCGAAAAAACAAAGTACAAACCCGAGAAATAAGAGCGTTATAAAAAGAAAGATGTTTACTAAAAAAGGCTTTATAGTTTCTATCAATTTGTCCATTTCAACCAACAACTTCTACCACTTTCAATATCGCATCCACATACTCGCGATTGTTGGCCAAGCGGGGCACTTTGTGCTGACCACCTAATTTGCCCCTGTCGCGCATCCAGTTAAAGAAGGTATCGCGTGGCATGTTGCGCACTATGGGGCGGCGCAGGGCCATATCTTTAAAGCGCTTGGCGTCATAATCGGAGTTTACGCGGCGCAGTGTTTCGTCCATAATATCAACAAAACGTTCAAACTCGGTAGGTTTCTTTTCAAACTCTATCAGCCATTCGTGCGCGCCGCATTCGTCGCCGTTAAAGTAAACCGGGGCTGCTGTGTAGTCGCGTATAATAGCACCGGTTTGGCTGCAGGCCTCCTCTAATGCTCGCTCAGCATTATCAATTATAAGTTCCTCGCCAAAAGCATTAATAAAGTGTTTGGTGCGCCCTGTTATTTGTATGCGGAAAGGGGCAAGCGAAGTAAATTTAATCGTATCACCAATCATGTACCGCCAAAGGCCGGCATTAGTACTGATGATGAGCGCGTAGTTTTTATCCAGCTGTACTTCGTCTAAAGTAAGTGTCTGGGGATGCTCGTCATGCAGGTTCTCTAACGGCAGAAACTCATAAAAAACGCCATAATCCAGCATCAGCAGCATCTCGCCGGGTTCCTGGGTATCCTGTATACCAAAGAAGCCTTCAGAGGCGTTGTAGTTCTCCAGGTAGTACATTTCCTCGTTGGGGATGAGCTTTTTAAACTGCTCGCGGTAAGGCGTAAAATTAACCGCACCGTGGAAATACATTTCCAGGTTGGGCCATACTTCCAACAGGTTATTTTTACCGGTTATCTCTAAAATACGTTTAAACAGCACCAGGTTCCAGGTAGGCACACCGCTTATGCTGGTTACGTTAACATCTTTAGTGGCGTATGCCATGCGCTCAATTTTCTCTTCGAAGTTTTCAAGCAAGGCAATATCCAGATCGGGTGTGCGGTGAAACTCCGCCCAAAGAGGTAGATTCTTCATCAACACTGCTGAAAGATCACCAAAAGAAGTATCCGGACTTAGCTGACTTATCTGATGGCTGCCACCAAGCGTAAGTATCTTACCGGTAAACATTTTAGCATCAGGGCGATTATTGAAGTAGATGGTAAGCAGATCGCGGCCACCCTTAAAGTGGCATTCCTCCAACGCGTCTTCACTTACAGGGATGAATTTACTACGGTCGTTGGTAGTGCCCGATGATTTAGCGAACCACCTGATCTCTGATGGCCACAACACGTTCTGCTCGCCATGCAGCATACGCTCAATGTAGGGTTTAAGCGTATCGTAAGTTTGAATAGGCACGCGTTCCTTAAACTCAGTAAGGTTGGTAATGCTTTTATATTGATATTTTTTACCCCACTCAGTATTCTCGGCCCGGGTTATTAATTGTTCAAACCATTCCTCCTGCACCTCATTAGGATACTTCATAAAAAGCTCTATCTGGTGGATACGCTTTTTCATGAACCACGTAAAAACGGAGTTAAAAATGGTCATACAGTTGGTTTATAATTATTGGCTTGCTTTCTGCCCATCAGGCAAAAAGTTTTTACGCTTTAAAACAAAATTCGCTCCAAGGTACACCTTCCGCACCATTTCGTTCTCCGCCAAAACCTCGGGTACACCGCTTTCCAGTATCTTTCCCTCAAACAGCAGGTAAGCCCTGTCGGTTATCGACAATGTTTCCTGCACGTTGTGATCGGTTATCAATATCCCAATATTACGGTATTTTAGTTTAGCCACCATCGATTGTATTTCTTCAACCGCTATGGGGTCAACGCCGGCAAAGGGCTCATCCAACAAAATAAAATTAGGCTCTGCCGCCAATGCGCGTGCTATCTCCGTACGGCGCCGTTCACCGCCGGAAAGCAGGTCGCCACGATTGCGGCGTACTTTATGCAGGCTAAATTCATCTATCAGAGTTTCAAGCTTCTCTTCCTGTACATCCTTTGATAGTTTGCCCATCTCCAACACCGCTTTAATATTATCTTCAACAGTCAGTTTCCTAAAAACAGAAGCTTCCTGCGCCAAATAGCCTATACCCTTTTGCGCACGACGATACATTGGGTCGGTGGTAATGTTTTGATCGTCTAAAAAAATATTGCCCTCATTAGGTTTTATCAGTCCCACTATCATATAAAATGATGTAGTTTTACCCGCGCCATTGGGCCCCAGCAAACCCACTATCTCACCCTGCTCCACGCTGAATGAAACATCGCTTACAACAGTACGCTGCTTATATTTTTTTATTAAATGCTCTGCTCTTAGTATCATGTAGCCCCCTCTAAATCTCCCCCGGTAGGGGAGACTTTTTTACTAAAATTTTATAAACAGCCCTCCCTACCGGGGAGGGTTGGGAGGGGCTAACTAATTCTAATCCCCTTTATATTTAACTGCATTGTCCGCTTTTCGCGCCAAACGTTTTCTTCAATGGCGTAGCATATATCAAACGGCACGTCCTTTTTTATTTTTGATGCATACTCGCCGTGGTTAAAGGCTATGCAATCAAAATGTGCCGATCCCGGTTGCATAACCGTCATTTTTATATGATTAGTGCCCACAATTGCCGGGTTACCGCTAACATACACATTTTTACTGATGAACACCGGTGCCATGTTTTCCGGTCCGAAAGGCGAAAATTGGTTCAATATCCTGAAAAACTTAGGTTCTATCTGCTCTAAACGTAATTCGGCGTCTATTGGTATCTGCTGTATTAACTGCTCGCTGGTTATGCTGGCGCTCACCACTTCTTCAAACTTATCTATAAAGGCAGGTACGTTGTCCGGGTGCATAGTAAGGCCGGCGGCATACTTATGCCCGCCAAATTGTATTAGCAGGTCGCTGCATTCGCAAAGCGCTTCATAAAGATCGTATCCCACAACAGAACGTGCTGAGCCGGCTACATGGCCGTTAGATTGCGTCAACACTACAGTCGGCCGGTAATATTTTTCGGTTAGGCGCGATGCCACAATACCGATTACTCCCTTATGCCACTTTTCATTAAAAACCACGGTAGATTTTCTGCTGATCAGCACATCATCACTACCTATCATTTCCAGGGCCTGGTCGGTAATAGAGAGATCGTGTTCTTTACGCTCCGTATTTTTAATGTTGATCAGATCGCCCTTTAATTGCGCGTCTGCCTCATTGCACGCTACCAATAGCTCTACTGCATGCTTGGCATCGTCAATACGCCCGGCTGCGTTTATACGCGGACCAAGCAGAAAAACGATATCTGATATAGTATAGCTAATGTTTTTACCTGCTACATCCATTAAAATTTTCAGGCCGATACAGGGCTCATTATTTAGTTTTTGCAAACCGAAATAGGCCAGCGTACGGTTCTCGCCGGTAATAGGTACAATATCGCAGGCTATGCTTACCGCAACCAAATCAGCATAGCGGGCAACTTTTTCAAAGTCGATATCATTCTTCTCGGCAAAAGCCTGTATCAGTTTAAAACCTATACCGCAACCAGAAAGTTCTTTATAAGGATAATTACAATCTGCACGTTTGGGGTCAAGTACAGCAACGGCATCCGGCAGTTCGGCACCGGGCGTATGGTGATCGCATATTACAAAATCAACACCTAAACTGTTGGCATAAGCAATTTTATCAACTGATTTTATGCCACAATCTAGAGCGATAATTAGGCTGAAATTATTTTTCGCAGCATAATCAATGCCTTGGTCTGATATACCGTACCCCTCTTTATAACGGTCGGGTATGTAGTACTCAATGTAACTATGATATTGCTTAAAAAAGCTGTAAACCACGGCGACCGATGTGGTGCCATCCACATCATAATCACCGTAAATTAAGATCTTTTCTTTGTTGATGATGGCCTGCTCTATCCGTTCAATAGCC
>CAMLFI010000135.1 GCA_946479225.1 uncultured Mucilaginibacter sp.
TAGTTCATAGCAAATGAGCCAAACACCATGAACCATGAACCATTAACTATGAACTAATGTTACAACGACCAAGAAGAAACCGAAAGAGTGAAATTATCCGCCAGATGGTGCAGGAAACGCACATCAGCGCGGCTAATTTGATATTTCCGCTGTTTATTGTTGATGGCGTGAACCAAAAAACAGAGGTGGCTTCAATGCCGGGGCTTTACCGGTATTCCATAGATAACCTGCTGCGCGAGATAGAGAGCTGCCTTAAACTGGGCCTTTATTCTTTTGATCTGTTCCCTAACGTAAGCGAGGAACTAAAAGATAAGTATGCTACCGAAAGCTATCGCGAAGAAACGCTGTATTTACGCGCTATTCGCGAGGTTAAGGCAAACTTTCCGGAGGCTTGCGTGGTTACCGATGTAGCCATGGACCCATACAGTATTGACGGGCATGATGGTATTGTAGAGAACGGCGAGATACTGAATGATGAAACGCTTGAGGTTTTAGGCAAAATGGCACTGGCGCACGCGCAATGCGGTGCAGACATTATTGCTCCAAGTGATATGATGGACGGACGGGTGGGTTATATACGTAAGGTTTTAGACGATAATGGTTTTACCAATGTTTCCATAATGTCATACACGGCTAAGTATGCCAGCGCGTTTTATGGGCCGTTTAGGGATGCTTTAAACTCGGCACCAAAATTTGGCGATAAAAAAACTTACCAGATGAATCCTGCCAATCAGCAGGAGGCATTGATAGAAGCGCGACTGGATGAAGCAGAAGGAGCCGATTTTTTAATGGTGAAACCTGCTTTGGCTTATTTAGACGTTATAAAGTTATTGAAGGATAACACCCAGCTACCTGTAGCAGCTTACAACGTAAGCGGCGAATACGCCATGCTAAAAGCAGCCGTGCGCAATGGATGGCTTAATGAGCAACGCGCGGTTACCGAAGTGTTGATGGGCATACGCAGGGCAGGTGCCAGCGCGATATTAACTTATCATGCTAAAGAGGTGTTGGAGAATAAATGGTTGTAGAAGCTGAAAGCAAAAAGACTAAAGCGGAAAGCAAAAAAATATAAAACAGAAAAGAAGCTTTAAGCCTTGTGCTTTCAGCTTTAAGCTTGGAGAGATGTTAGATAGTATTAAAAAAATGTTTTCGGGGGATGAGGATGTTCCGGTGAGTACTACAGGTAAACCGGATATCAGCAGGGAAAAATCGGCAGAATTATACGCTAAGGCTAAAACTTTTTTTCCGGGTGGGGTAAACTCACCTGTAAGGGCGTTCAAGTCGGTTTATGGCACACCTTTATTTATTAAGAAAGGCGATGGCTGCCGCGTGTGGGATGCGGACGATAACGAGTTTATTGACTTTTGCTGCTCATGGGGGCCGCTAATTTTGGGTCATAACCACGCCAAGGTAAAAGAGAAGGTGATAGAGGTAATGCAGAACGGCATGTCGTTTGGCGCACCTACTGCTTTAGAGAACGAATTGGCGGAGCTTATCCTAAAAAACAATAAGTTTATTGAAAAACTGCGTTTTGTAAGCTCCGGTACAGAGGCTGTTATGTCGGCTATAAGGTTGGCCAGAGGCTACACCAAACGCGACAAAATATTAAAGTTTGAGGGTTGTTACCACGGTCACTCAGACTCTTTACTAGTTAAAGCTGGCTCGGGCCTGGTAACCTTTGGCGAAACCTCATCAGCTGGTGTTCCAAAAGCATTTGCTGACGAGACTATTGTCATCAGCTTAAATGATACTGAAGCGCTGCAAAAGGCTTTTGAAGATTTTAAAGATCAGATAGCGGCTGTAATTATTGAGCCCATACCGGCCAATAATGGCTTATTGCTGCAAAGCAAAGAGTATTTACAAAACCTGCGCGACATTTGTACCGCAAACGGCACGCTGTTAATATTTGATGAGGTGATCTCCGGTTTCCGTGTAGGCTTTGAGGGCGCTGCTGGGTATTACCAGATCAAACCCGATATTATAACTTACGGCAAGATAATCGGCGGTGGACTTCCAGTGGGCATGTACGGCGCATCTGCCGAAATTATGGGTCACGTTTCTCCGGATGGAGGCGTTTACCAAGCCGGTACGTTATCGGGCAACCCGGTTGCTATGGCTGCCGGTATTGCACAACTGACAGAATTGCTGAAATCAAGCTTTTACAAGGACCTGAATAATAAAACACAGGAGTTTGTGGATGCCATACAACGTTTTGCTACGGCGCGCAGTTACAAATTCAAGGTGTTTAGCATCGGCTCTATCTTCTGGTTCGCTTTTACCGATAAGGAAGGCATCAGCAAAGCCGAAGAAATTGACCCAACCAGCATGGAGAAATTTAAGGTAATGCACCGCGAGCTGATCAACCGCGGCATCTATTTAGGTCCGTCAGGTTACGAGGTTGGGTTTATATCATCCGCCCATAACAAGATAGACCTCGAAAAAACAAAAAGAGCTATATTTGATAGTTTAGACTTAGTATTTAAAAAATAATATATTCCTCCTTTAGGGGGTTAGGGGGCAAATGAAAAAGCCATTAGTAATATTTTACGCCATTATTATCTACGCCGTTGCCGAACTGGTATGGTGGGGATATATGCTGGTGCGAATGCAACCCGAGCGCAAGGGGATGATCATGAGCGAAGGCATGATGTTTGGCCTGGTGTTGTTAGCAGGTGCGTTTTACATGCATAAATCGTTGGCACGCGAGCGTAAACTGCAGGAGCAGAAGAAGAACTTCCTGCTATCTGTAACGCACGAGTTGAAATCGCCTTTGGCATCTATCAAGTTACTGCTGCAAACCATACAAAAACGTGATCTAAGTAAAGAACAGATACAAGACTTTATTGGTAAATCGTTACTGGATATAGAGCGTTTGGATGATATGGTGGAGAATATGCTCCTTGCCGCAAAAATTGAGAATAGCTCCTACACTTTTCCTAAAGCTAAGTTCAGTTTATCGGTTTTGGTTGATAGCATTGTTAACCGCCTGCAGATAACCAAATGCGACGGGAATCAGCAGATAATCAACGCCGAAATTGAACCGAAAATTGAAATAACAGGCGATAAATTCGCACTTACATCGGTTGTAACCAATTTGATTGAGAACGCCATAAAGTATTCAAAACCATGCGAGGCGGTAGAGGTTAAGCTTTTTGCAAAGGAAGGCCGCATACATTTCCAGGTGGCAGACCATGGCATTGGCATAGCTGATAATGAGAAAACCCGCATTTTTGACAGGTTTTACCGTGTTGGCAGTGAGGATACGCGCAATACAAAGGGCACAGGGCTTGGATTATATATTGTAAAGCAGGTGTTAGATAAGCACGAGGCCAGTATAAAGGTTAAAGACAACCGCCCTGTAGGGAGTATTTTCGAGGTTGTGTTCGGCTAAAAAGATATGACAATGGGATTGCAGGGATAAGGGCTATTTTTGGTAACTCTGCACGATTATTGATGATGAGGGATGTCATTAGCTGTATAGCATGACTGAAAATTATTCCATTTCACAATTAGTGCATAAATAAACTCACAATGCAAACCAAAAAAAGAATTCTGTTAGCCGAAGATGAGGATCATCTTTTAGAGGCTATAAAACTCAACCTTGAGTTGGAAGGCTACAAGGTATCAACTGCCAACAATGGCAAAAAAGCTTTACAAATATTTAAAGAGGAGCGTTTTAACCTGGTTATCCTGGATGTTATGATGCCGGAGATTGACGGTTTTGTGGTTGCTGAAACCATCAGACTGGAAAACTCGGAAGTTCCTATTATGTTCCTTACTGCTAAGAACACTAACGAGGATAAAATTGCCGGTCTGAAAAAAGGCGCGGATGATTATCTAACCAAACCGTTTAACTTAGAAGAACTGATTTTACGGGTTAACAACCTGGTAAAACGCAGCTTGAAAGGCGATGACCTGAAAGAGTTTAACAGCTATAAAATTGGCGATAAAACCATCCATTTTAACTCGTTTGAACTGGTTAACGGCGATGGTTCCATAACTCCGCTTACAAAAAAGGAAACCATGCTGCTTAAGCTGCTGATAGAGCGTCGTAATGAGGCTGTATCGCGCGAGCAAATTCTGGAGACTGTCTGGAACTATGATGTTTATCCATCAACCCGTACCATTGATAATTTCATCCTTACTTTCCGTAAGTATTTTGAACCCGATCCTAAAAACCCGGTTTACTTCCACTCTATACGTGGGGTAGGCTATAAATTTACAGATCAGCATTAATGTTTACAAACCGGGCACGCATACTTGTTACAGGGGCATTTATAATTTTACTGGGCTTTGCACTGCAATGGCGGGTTTACGAGCTGGTAGGCGTTATTATAATGTTTATAGGCTTGCTTATTTATGGTTATTTTAAAGAAGGTACTGTTATTATGGCGGCCAAAGCTTTCCATAAAAAGGAATACGACAGAGCCGAATTGTTATTAAGCCAGATAAGTAAACCTGAATGGCTAAGCAAGCAACGCCGCGGTTTTTACGAGTTTATAATGGGCGGTATTAACCTGCAACGTCAGGATTTTGAAGAAGCCGAAAGACATTATGAACTGGCTGCGCAATATCCGCTACGCTCGGCAAATGACCATGTGGCAGCGTTGGTACATGTGGCCAATATTAATATTCGTTTGGGTAATTTTGAAAAGGCGAAAGCCTACTTAAAATTGACAGATCAGCATGAAGCAAAAACAACAGCTAAGATGAAGGATGTTATTAAAAAACTTCATCAGGAGTTGGACGGGAAATAGAATCAAGAGGCAAGAACCAGGAAGGTAGAATCAAGACATAAGAACCAAGAGTCAAGACAAAACTGAATTATAAATATAAAATTATAGAATCAACAGGAAAATCGACGGGCGATAAGAAATCTTAATTCTTGACTCTTGTCTCTTGATTCTAAAAAAACAAATGAGAGATTCACTACTAATAAAAGCCGCATTTTCTGAGGCAACTGAACGCCCACCCGTATGGATGATGCGCCAGGCAGGGCGCTTTATGCCGCAATACTGGGAGATCAAGAACAAATACTCTTTTCTGGAAATGTGCAAAACACCCGAAATAGCGGCTGATGTTACCATGCTGCCGGTTGATCTGCTGGATATTGACGGAGCCATTCTGTTTTCAGATATTCTCGTAACAGGCGAAGCCATGGGCGGCGACCTGAGCTTTGAGGCTAATATTGGTCCACGGTTTGCTAACCCGGTGCGTACCAAGGCTGATATTGATAACTTGAATGTTGACTGTATAGACAAGCTGCAATATGTTGCTGATGCTATCAAAGTAATACAACAGCGTTTAAATGGCCGTATTCCGTTGATAGGCTTCGCTGGCGCGCCTTTTACAGTAATGAGCTATTTGGTGGAAGGTGGATCATCAAAGGACTTTAAACGCACCAAACTGATGTTGCATAACGAACCTGAGCTGGCGCATCAGTTACTATCAAAAATAGCTGCTGTTACTGCAGATTATTTGAACATGCAAATAGCAGCCGGCGTTAACGCTGTGCAGATATTTGACAGTTGGGCACAGGCTTTGGCGTGGGATGATTATAAAGAGTTTTCGCACCGTTACATTACCGAGATCATCAGTAAGTTGAACCGCAAGGACATCCCGGTAATATCTTTCTGCAAAGGCAGTTCCGTATTCGCGCCGCTAATGGCAGAGGCAAAGCCTGATGTTATCTCCATCGACTGGAATGTTGACCTGCTGGATATTAAAAAACGCTTGCCGCAAGGCATAGCTGTGCAGGGCAACTTAGATCCGCATATTTTGTATGCTGATAAAAAAGTAATTAAAGAACGCATCCATCGCTTATTCGACCGCATGAAAGGCGAGAACGGTTATATATTCAATTTGGGTCATGGCATTATGCCTGACATTCCGTTTGATAATGTGAAGTATGCGGTAGAGGTTATAAAAGAGTATAAATACTAATACTTGTCATAGCGCGGTATGGGCGAATACTATCTGTATATCAAATCAGTTCACATCATATTTGTTGTATGTTGGATGGCTGCTTTGTTTTATATCGTAAGGTTGTTTATTTATCATACCGAAGCGCAGGCTAGACCTGAACCTGCACGAACTATCCTTTCGGAGCAGTTTACTATAATGGAGCGCAAGCTATGGTTCATCATAGGTGTACCTTCCATGCTCATTACCATTACGGCCGGTGTACTAATGTTATACATCAATCCTGCTTTACTTAAAGAAGGCTGGATGCATATCAAATTAACATTTGTTGTCGCCTTAGGGGTTTACCACCACATTTGTCAGAACAAAATTAAGCAGATGGAGAAGGGAGTTTACAAATGGACATCAACTCAACTGCGTTTATGGAACGAATTAGCCACGCTTTTTCTTTTTGCGATAGTATTTCTGGTAGTATTACGTAGCTCATTAAACTGGATATTCGGTGTTGTAGGTATAGTTGCCTTTGCTGTTATATTGATGTGCGCGGTTAAGATATACAAGCACTTTAGAGAAAAGAAGTAGGGCATAATATAGCAGCGCAAAGCATCGTTTTCATTATTAAATAGTTATTTTTGCAGCAATGAAAAGCTCTAAATTTTTCCTGTCATTATTAGCGCTTGGTTTATTGGTGTTTGTGGCTACAAATGCTAACGCACAATGCGCCATGTGTACCGCTACCGTTGAAACTAACAAGGCAAGCGGCAGCGGTGCGACCAACGGCCTTAACAATGGCATAATGTATCTTTTAGCAGCGCCTTACCTTGCCGTTGCTATTGTTGGTTATATCTGGTATAAAAAATATCGCAAAAAGAATGTCACTCTTGAAATGCGCGAAGAGAAGCTGCATTTAAACTAATTGCCCATGGCTAACACATCAAAACTGTGGGCGATGGCGCATGCTAAATGCCCGCGTTGCCGCCGTGGCGATATGTTCAGCGGGAATGTTTATAACCTTGGCTCCAATAAGATCAATCTTAAC